>JAGQIY010001511.1 GCA_020430865.1 Myxococcales bacterium | reverse complement strand
GTGGACATGGACTGGGACGACGAGGACGAGAAGACCGCGATCTACGACAAGTCCGGCACGGAAGACGCCGCGCGCGCGCTCTTGCGCAGTGCGCCGCCTCCAGCCGCCGGCGCGCCTCCCCCGCCAGCCTCCGCCGCTGGCTTGGTCTCGAGCGGCGCTCCACCGCCTCCGCCCATGAGTGCGCCACCCAGCATGCAGCCTGGCATGGGCCAGACGCTGCAGATGCCGCCGCAGTCGATGCAGCCGCAGGCCGCGCCGCAATCGATGCAACCCCAGTCGATGCAGCCGATGCCGGCTCAGGCCGTGATGCAGGCGCCACCCCAGAGCTCGGGCGCGCGCTCGGCGCTGCTCGCCGTCGCGGCCTTGCTGGTCGTGGGCCTGGTGGCGGCTGCGATTCTGCTCTTGCGCCCGCCGGGCACGGGCAAGCTCGTCGTCACCGTCGCCGGGCCCAACAACCGCGCCGTCGATGCACTCCAGGTCTACGTGGATGGCGCCAAGAAGTGCGAAGCCTCCCCGTGTATCCTCAAGGATATCGAGGCCGGCACGCATATGGTGCGTGTGGTCGCCTCCGGCTATCAGGAGACCGCCGATCAGGCGATCAAGGTTCCGGGCGGAGACGAGGCGCTGCTGAAGATCGATCTCGCCCCCGCCACCGGCGGCACCGGCGTAAAGGTCACCGCAGAAGGCACCGGGCTGAAGCTCTTCGTCGACGGCAAGGAGATCGGCCCCCTCCCCCAGGAGCTCAAGGACATGACTCCCGGCGAGAAGGTGCTGAAGATCGCCGGCAGCGATCGCTTCGAACCCTGGGAGCAGAAGGTCACCGTCGAGCAGGACAAGATGAAGGACATCGGTCCGCTCAAGCTCAAGGTGAAGAAGGGCCTCGCCCACATCAAGCTGGGCCAGAACGCAGCGGGTGCCCGCGTGGTGCTGGTGAGCGGCAGCGACCGCCGGCCGATCCCCCAGGACAAGCTGAGCGGCGATCGTGGCCTCAAGATCGACATCACCACCGACAAGCCGTACCGCATCGAGGCCACGAAGAAGGGCTTCAGCAACTACAAGAAGGACATCGTCTTCGAGGACGGTCAGGCAGAGAAGACCTTCGAGATCTCGATGTTCGAGGTGGGCAAGGAGCCCCCGCCAGAGAAGCAACCCGTGGCGACGGGGGGCGGCACCAAGCCGCCGACCGGGGGCGGAGCCGAGCCACCCGCGGCAACCGGCAACGGCACCATCAACATCAACTCGATCCCCGTCTCCAACGTGATCCTCGACGGGCGGCCGCTGGGCCAGACCCCCAAGACCGGCATCAGCGTCTCCCCAGGGAATCACACCGTGGTGTTCGTCCATCCGGAGCATGGCCGCAAGGTGCGCAGCGCGAAGGTCGACGCCGGCAAGAGCGTGACCGTCGCCGTTCGCTTCCCCTGACCTCGTCGCGGACGATGAGCGCCTCGAGTCCTCTATGCGGGACTCGGGGCGCCTGGCGCTCGTACACCCGTTTGGCCTCGTGGCCCGGGTTCGGGGGTGAGACACCGCCGTCCAACCAGCGTTAGCGCCCGCGTCGCAACGCCTCGCGCAGCTCCGCCCCGGCTTCCCAATCCGTCCAGTCGCTGGTGCACCAGACGATGGGATCGCCAGGTGCCGCTGCCTCGCTCGGCGACCGCCCATCGCAGCGCCCCGCCGCTCTGTCAGCCTCGAGGGGCGGCCCAATCACCAGGAAGCGGTCCTTGCCCACCGCTGGCAGCGTCTCGTCCCGCGCGGCCTTGAGGCGATCCAGCCGGCGCTGGACGCGGTCCCGCGCGCTCTTGGAGAGCTTGGTCTGCATGTATCCGAGCGCCATCTTCTGGATCTCTGGATCGTCGCTCACCGCCAGCACCCGCTCGAGAAACCGCTCCGTGGCTTCCTCTTCGCCGGCGCTCGAGAAGAGCGTAGCCGCGGTGATGCACTGATAAGGCAGGTTCTCGTTGGTGCCGACCAGCTCACAGGCGCGAGCCAGCACGCGCGCGCCGTCCAGGCGCCACTGCTTGAACAGCTTCTCGTCTCCCAGGTGGGGCGGCGCGATGTAGGCGATGTACTGGCCTGCGGTGAGCCAGAGGAAGCTGTCGTTGGGCAGCTCCTTCATGCCGCGCTCGAAGATCTCCCGCGCCTTGAAATAGTCGGCCTGAGTGGGCTTCTTCGCCTGCAGGACCAGGAAGGTATCCGCGTAGCGATAGGGATCAGCGAATTTCGGGTCCAGGGTTGCGATGGTGTCGAGGTACTCGCCGACGAAGTCGAAGCCACGCCGCTCCTGGATGTGTTGACCATAGGACACCAGCACGTGGGCGTAGATCAGATCCGCCATTGCCGCACGGTAACCGAGGCTGGCCACGACCGTCTGGTCGGGGCTCGGCAGCGGGTAGACGTCGTTCTTGGCCTTCAGGACGGCGTGGCGCTCGATCAGCGACGAGTGGTTCAACGCGACGCCGAGGCCACAGATCAGCATCAGGAGCACACACAGCAACGTCTGCAGGTCGCTCTTCGGCGCCGCTGGGGGCGGCTCGGCTGGCTGTTCGGGGCGGGGACTATTCGACTTCACGCTGGATATCCATGGGGAAGACGACCGGAAGCTCACCGTCCTTCGTCTCGCCCGAGATCTCGAAGGTACTGCGAAGCCCGTCGCCGTCCAAATCCCCATGTGCCCAGGCGCGAAACGTGCTGTGGCCCTTGGCGTTCCGGCTCTCGAAGGCGAACGAGTAGGCGTGAGGCACCGTCCACTCGAACTCCAGCTGACGCCAGGTCGGGTTGTCCCAGGTCCCAGGAGGATCCGTCGCGAGCTTGCCCATCGGCACCTCCGCGGGCGTCAGCGGCACGGACTCTGGATAAGCGACCTCCGCTGGTCGCCCCGCAGCGAGCGCCGTGGCCCGCGTCGCCAGCCGCTTCAGGCCGTCCACCGGCTCTGCGAGGCGGGAGGCATGCAGGTTCTCGAAGAAGCTCGGGATCGCCGCCGCCAGCACCGATCCGAGCAGGGCCACGCCGACGGCAGCTTGTACGGGGGTCCACTGACGCATCGCCGCGGGGACGCTAGCACACGCGAGGTCAGGTCCAAGGCCATGCCACGAGCTCCAGTCAAAGGCTACCGGTTCTCTCCCCCACCCTCCGAAGCGTCCTCCGCGCTGCCGATCGCGGCATCGGCGCGCAGGAAGCGCCAGGCGAGCTCGCTCAGCGCCTCCCAGAATGCTTCGGACTCCAGGAGCGCCGGACGGTAGAGCTGCGCGCGCTCGGCGACTGCCTCGACGGCGTGACACACGATGAAGACCTGAAGCTCCAGATCGCACGCACGGATCTCGGTCTCGCGCTGGCTGAGCCAGTCGACCAGCATGGCCTGCACCGTCTCATCGACTTGGCGCGTGTGGTCCTCGATCCACCGAGCGGGCACGTCACGGAGCAGGGAGCGGCGCATGGCGGGCTCCCCCAGACGCGCGGATCGCAGCAGGCGGACGAGTGCTCCCACCGCCTCTCGGGTCGACTGCGGCCCTGAAGCGCTGACGGCCTCCGTCGCCAGCTCGAGCCCGCGGGACTCGAGGCGGCGCGCGAGCTCCGCGACGATCGCCTGGCGATTCGGGAAGTAGTGGTAGACCGAGCCCACGCTGACGCCAGCGTCGCGCGCGAGGTCGTTCATCCGGATCGAGCTCACCGAGCCGCCAGCACCTACGGCACGCTCAGCAGCGATGAGCACGCTCTCGACGATCTGTAGCCCCTGCCGAGTGCGCGGCATACGCCGCGGTTTCGCTGAAGTCCGGTCCTTCGATCTGCGCTTCGCTGCCACCACGATCGCCCATATCAAGTCCTGCAAGGGCGAACCAGGACGGCGAGCACGTTGGCGAGCATTCTTCACACGCCGCCAGCAAACCTTTGACTTAATTGAGATTTTTGCCGCTAAACGAGCATCGACTGGCGCGAGTGTGCGTTCAGGGACCGACCTGCCAGACTCTTTCCCCTACGCAAATTCCACTGCTCTATATTTTCCCCACAGCAATACAATGACTCACTTACTTCGTCTCTCCTTCGCATCCCTGGTCCTGCTTCCGTTGGCCTGTTCGAGCAGCGATGACGCCGGGAGCGCGAACCCTTCGACTCAGCTGACACCAGGCGAGCGGCTCTGCAAATCACTCGAGACGTACGTCAACGAATGCGGCGCCGCCACTCCCTGCGACTCGGCGCTGGTGACCGATTGCTCGAGCATCGTGGACCTGCTGAGCGAGCCGTTTCTCGACGGGGTCAGCGAGTGCATCAATGGCGGGGAAGGATCGATGACGTCGTGTCTCGGTGCCGGCTTCGGCTCCCTCACCCCCACCCAAGCTCACAAGGAACTCGCGGCGGCCTTCTGTTCCGAGTGCGCGTTCGGCGCGCCGGGCTGTGAGGCGGCGTTCTTCAGCGAAGACAACCCGGACACCGCGATCGTTGGCAAGGCCATCCTGCCATTCAGCGACTCCCTGGTCAGTCAGGTGAAGGAGGAGTGCGCAACGGGCCTGGCTTGCGCTGGCACGTTCTTGAACTGCACTCAGGGCGTGCTGGCAAAGCGAGCGATCCCCGAGAGCACGGTGCAATGTCTGGTCGACAACCTGACCGGCCAGGCTGCGCCCGCCGAGGGTGGCGAGCAGACGTGTGTCGTCGACGGAACGGGAGGCAGCGGAGGCAACGGTCAGGGCGGTACGGGAGGTGCCGCTGGCAGCGGCGGCGCTGCGGGAAGCGGTGGAAGCTCGGGTAGCGCTGGTGCGGCGGGAGGCGGCGGGAACGGCGGCAGCGCTGGCAGCGGCGGCGGCCCGGTGGGCGCCGACTGCACGCGAGGAGAGCAATGTGCGAGCCACGTCTGCGACCCGGACACGCTGCGCTGCATCGAGCCCGAGTGCGATTCCTCGCGGTACTGCCAGGGCGACGTGTGCGTTCGACAAGTCCCGGGCGCGGACGCGGGGTACTGCGCGCGCAGCTGCATCGTGTCTCAGGGTTGCGATAGCGGACAGACCTGTGTGGCCGACCTCCAGGGCTACGGCATTTGCCTGAACGACGGTCAGGGCGGACACCTCGGAGCATGCAGTGGCGTGGACAGCGACACGTCCACGGGCTGTATCCAGGGCCACCTGTGCATCGAGCGCCCCGGGGAAGCGCCCTGGTGCATGCGGAGCTGCGACTACTGGGCCTACGGCGGGTGCACGAACGGCGAACACTGCGTGATCGGAGGCGTCTGCAGCCCGGAGCCTGGGGACCCCGCCGACGTCGGATCGCCCTGCGATCCGCAGACGGAAGCCGGAGCCCCATGTGGGCCGCTCAACGAGTTCTACATCGGAGCTTGCGTGGCGATCAGCTCATCGGAGCAAGAGTGCACCCAGCTGTGTCGCCTGGACGGCGACGACTGCTTCCAGGGTACTTGTGAGGACATCCTGGGATACGGCGACGAGGGCCTGGGCGCGTGCATGTAGCGCCCCCGCTGCGCTCCAGGCACGCGCCTCAGCTGGCCGCGGCTTTCCACTGCGCGAGCGAGCGAAGGTCACACCCCGGCGCGAGTTGCCCCGGACGCATGAAGCCACGCCTCACGTAGTCTTGAATCCTCGCGGAACACGCTGGGCACGCCCGCAGTCGATCGCCAGCGCGGTAGTATGCGCTGTCCTCGTCGGTTGCTTGCACGATACCGCCATCGGGGATGTCGCGCAGGGCCTGCAACACCGAGGCATCGGAAGCCGACGCCCCAAGGCGCTCTCTCTCCCCCGAAAGAAGGTTGTCGAGCGCGTTCCAGTTCGCGCAGGTACCCTGCGGGATCGGCACGTTCACCGCTAGCTCACCGCGCTCCGCGAGACCGAGCCAGCTCTGGTAGAAGTCGCGAAAGGACGCGTGGGTTTGTCGGATCCCCAGCCCGGCCCAGCGCACGTCGACGAACACGCACCCCAGGACCGGCGCTGGAGCAT
>JAGQIY010001510.1 GCA_020430865.1 Myxococcales bacterium | reverse complement strand
CCAAGGGTCTTCAGGGTGCGCTGCTTCCAGTTGATCGTCTTCATCGGTCGGTCCTCCCTCGCGTGGTTCCGGTAAGGCTTTGCATCATACGTGAGCGTCGAGTCGCCATTCCCCGTTTTTCGATCGCTGGCTTTAACTTCCTGAGCTCCTCGGGTGAAGAACGCTGCTCTTCGCAGAATTTCGCTGCGTGGAAAGACCTGCCATAGATCGAATCCGCGCGGTTGAGCGTTGAAGGGGGGCGCTGGCGCGCCCGCGTTTACGGAAGCGCTCCCGCGGATGGACCGCTAACACCTACATTGGCCCACAAAACATGGGCGTTCGTGAATCCCAGACGCGGGAACGATCCGCGCAGGCAGATTGTCTGCAGGCAGCGCGAGGGGAGGAGTCGATTACGTACGGCAACGCACGCCGACCCCACACTAACAGATCACTTGGTCAGCGCCCTTGGCTGGTCAGTTTCACCCTCACCCCCAACCGCCGATCCTGAAACATTTCCGCGCGGGAATCTCCATTGGGGTCGGGGATCCGCAGCTGTATCCGCGCTGCGGCAAGAGGCAGAAAGCACAAACAAATATCCACACGTGAAACCCAGACCCGACTTGGCTAGCTTCGAGACCAACGCTTACGCCGCCAGCCGTGTCGCCCTAGACCAAGACCGGCGCGATCCAGCGAAGCGATCAACTGATCGCCGGGTGTAAGGCGGCAGAAAGCCGCGCGTTCTCCGCACCGATCGCTCCCGTTCGTGCCCGCTGCCGCTCCTGATCGCCGCAGGGCTCCGCACACCGAACTCCGAGCCACCATGCCTCAGCCATTTCGCCAGCCACCACCCAGCGACGCGGGATCGCGCCTGCCGAGCTCTGGCAAACGCCTGCGCGCGTTGCCGCAAAGCGCGCCTCCGAAGCCGCCTGGGAGAAGCGAAGTGAAATCGGGGAAGACAAGCGACGAGACAAACGTACGTTTCAGCCATACGGCCGGGCTGGCGTCACCCGTCACACCCGAGGTACGCTGCCAGGCACAAGTCCTCCCAGCTGCCTCCCAGCCCACACTGGCCGCGGAGCACGAACTCGTTTTGCCGCCCTCCGCTGAAGCCGGAGCGCCAACACTCCCCGGAAGAAGCCGCATGGCTTTGCGCGAAGACATCTCGGACCGAGCCCGCCATCGAGTGAACACCACCCTGAAGGGGAAGTGGACGCTGGACGGAGTCCTCGGTGTAGGTGGGATGGCGACGGTGTACGCCGCGACGCACCGCAACCAGAGTCGCGTGGCGATCAAGATGTTGCACCCCGAGGTGGCGCTGGACGCGGAGGTGACCGCTCGCTTCCTGCGGGAGGGCTACGTCGCGAACACGGTGGACCACCCCGGCACGGTGCAGGTCTTCGACGACGACGTGACCGAGGACGGCGCCGCGTTCCTGGTCATGGAGTTGCTCGAGGGGGAGACGCTGGAGTCTCGCTGGGAGCGCAAGGGCCATCAGCTGCCGGTGAGCGAGGTGCTACCCGTCGTCGATCAGCTGCTCGACGTGCTCGCGTCGGCTCACGCAAAGGGCGTGATCCACCGAGATTTGAAGCCTGAGAACCTGTTCTTGACCAAGGACGGGCGGCTCAAGGTGCTCGACTT
>JAGQIY010001509.1 GCA_020430865.1 Myxococcales bacterium | reverse complement strand
TCTCCGCGGCCTTGCGCAGGGTGATGGTCAACACACCGGCCTCCAAGTGCGCCGCACCACGCGCTGGGTCGACTCGGGTGTAGAGCTTGATCTTGCGGTCGAAGTCGAGCTCGGGACGCTCTCGCTGCAGCAGCTCGAAGCCGTGCGGAACACGCTCCTTGCGCTTGCCACTGACGTGGATCAAGTCGCGGCTCACCTGCACGCTGATGTCGTCCTGGGCCAGACCGGGCACGTCCGCCGACAGGGTCAGGCTATCGCCGGAGTCATGCAGCCGAAAGCTTGGAAACGCGCTCGGCGGAGCCTGGCTGGGCGTCGGTTCGTCATAGAACCACCCCTGGTCCAGCTCCTGAGTGTCATCGTCCGGGGCGCTCGCCTCCGGCGTGTATGAATAGAGAATCTCCTCGATGGCCATGGGCTCGGCTCTTTCTGACTGGCAGGCTCGGCTCATCCGAGCGGACACTCTGGCTTGTGCAACATCGGGGCCAGCTCGACGTAGTCGGAAGTCGCGGCTGCTCACCCGAGACCCGAGCCCAGCGTCGACGCCATGACACCCCGCCGTGGACGGCTTGACCCCATCACCCAAGGCCGAGCGCGGTAGTCGGGTCGGAGCTGCTAACCTCTCCGCGCCGCACCATGGACTCACCGCGTCAAACCCTGTTTCGTTCGTTCTACGCGCTCTGCTTGCTGGGTTTGGGGGTGAGCGGCACCGCCCTTGGTGGCTGCGCATCGGGCGGCGGCGAACAGCCGACCTACACACCGCCGACCTATTTCAAGCCCGGCGCGTCCCTGGCCCGCGTCGGCTGCACCTGCCTGGCCTGCGTCTCCGCCGACGCTTGCCAGGGCCGCGCCCCCATGGCGCGCGACGAGATGGGCTGCGAAGACGGCTTCAGCATGCAGCAGTCAACGCGCTTCGAAGCCACCGTCAAGAGCTGCCAGCCAAGCTGCTTCAAGCGCAACTGGAGCGTGCCGGAGCAGCTCGAGTGCGATGACCATCGCCCCGACGACTGCTGCGCGGACTACTGACCGCGCCGACCTTGACATCGCGCGGCAAGGAGGCTGGGGTGTGAGTTCAACCCAGGTCCCTGGGATGGGAGGGGAACACCGTGTCTCGAGGAATGTTCGCTGTCATCGCCGTCGTCTCGTTGAGCGTCGCCGGATGCGTCTCGGAAGCTGACGCCAGGCAAGAGCTCGAGGCGAAGGGCTACACCAACATCACCGTGACCAAGGCGGGCGATGGCTTCAAGTACACGGCCGACAAGGAGGATGCGCACTGCACCGGGACCATCAGCATCTCGAAGGGCCTCGGCTCCAAGCAGGTCCGCGACTTTTCGAGCTGCGTCGCAAAGTAGCGCCAGCCACGCGCGTTACCAACGCAGTCGTTCAGTCTGCAAGACTGCCTTCTCCAGCAGCCTGCGTGCTGATCCGCGCGGATCTAGGCTGGCTCGTTCAAGGCCTCCGCGAAGCCCTCTCGCAGGCTGCGAGCTCGAAACCCCAAGTCGCGTTCGGCCTTGCTGGTGTCGAAGCCAACCCAGATCGGTAGCGGGAAGCTCAAGATGACCGGCCGGCGACCAGGCGCCGCGCCCTGGCGTACGAGCTCTCGAAACACCTCGGGCAGTGGCGTCGGCGGGCCGCTCAGGTTGTACGCTTCGCCGATGCTTCGCGGGTTCTTCAGCGCGCCGATCACGGCCAGCGCCACGTCGGCCGCGTGCACCAGCGGCATCCCCACGCGCGGGAGCGGCAAGACTGGCAATTTCAGACGCCTGAGCAGGCGCGGCATCAGCTTCGGGTCGCGAGAGCCGTAGACCGGCCCCGGGCGCAGGCTAGTCAGCTGGAGCCCCAGGCGCTCGGACTCGCTCCAGGCCAGATCCTCCGCCAGCGCCTTGCTGTGCGCGTAGCGCCAGTCCGTCGTCAGATCGCTCACCGACCGCTGCCGTCTCCCCGCGGCAACAGCGTCAGTGTCGAAGCGCGGCGACTCCTCCGTCTGCCAGCGCAGCGGGCGGTTCTGGTAGACGGCGACGCTCGAGATGTAGATCACGCGCCGAATCCCCGCGTTCGCAGCGGCGGCCAGCGTATTCTTCACGCCGCTGGTGTTCGCGCGCACCAGCTCGTCGAGAGTGCCCTGGTTCGAACCGAGCGCAGCGTTGGCGACCACCACGTCGCAACCCTCGAAGGCCTCGGCCATGGCCTCGATCTCGGCTAGATCCGCGCGGCGAAGCGCCACGCCCCGGCTCTCGAGCCAGCCGGCCTTGTGCGGGCTGCGCACCACCCCGATCGCCTCCGCGCCCGCGCGCACCAGCTCGAGCGCGATGTGCGAGCCCACGAACCCCGAGGCGCCAGTCACCGCGACCCGCCTCGCGGCGACGGCCTCATCCGCTTGCACCCCGCTGGAAGACGTCACGCCGCAGGTCCTAACACATCACCCCTCACCCCCAAACCATCCGCCCTGGAGGGCTGCGGATCCAGTAGAGTGACGCCGTGAACGAGCTTCCGCCTCCGACGCTGCCGACCTGGCTCGAGCCTCAAGTCCCGTTCAAGCGCTACCGCGTCCAGGTGGGCGGCTACCGGATGCACGTCATGGAGCAGGGCCGCGGGCGGCCGGTCCTGTTGCTCCACGGCAACCCGACCTGGGGCTACCTGTATCGCAAGGTCGCGTCAGAGCTCGCGGGGGAGCCGCTGCGGCTGATCATGCCGGACCTGATCGGACTCGGCTTCTCGGACAAGCCCGTCGATGCCCTCGCCCACCAGCTGGATCATCACGCCTCGTGGCTCGGCTCGCTGATCGATCAGCTCGAGCTCGAGGATCTGATCTTCGTCGGGCAGGACTGGGGCGGCCCGATCGGCCTGCGCGCCCTCGCCGACCGACCACGGCGCATGACCGGGCTCGTGATCTTGAACACCGTGATCGGCCCGCCCCGCCCGGAGTTCAAGCCGACCACGTTCCACCGCTTCGCGCGGTTGCCGCTGGTCAGCGACTTCGTGTTCGGCCGGCTGGGCTTCCCGGAGATCGGGATGCATCAGGTGCAGGGCGACCGCAAGAGCATCTCCGGAGAGATCAAGCGCGCGTATCGCTATCCCCTACGGAAACACGCGGATCGCGTCGCGCCCCTGGCGCTGGCGCGCATGGTCCCCGACGGCCTGGACCATCCGTCGGTCGAGCCCCTGGGCCACTGCCAGGAGCTGGTGCTGGGCTTCGAGGGCCCGATCGACGTCGTCTGGGGTAAGCGCGATCCGGTGCTCGGCTCCGTCGGTCGCCACCTCGAGCGACAGCTACCCAAGGCGCGCTTCACCTGGACCGACGCGGGGCATTTCCTCCAGGAAGAGGTGCCCGGCCCCATCGCCGACGCCGTGCGCCGCGTCCACACAGCCAGCTCCTAGGTTCAGCTCGCCAGCGCTCAGCTCACAGGTGGTAGAGCATGAAGTACACGATCACGCCGCTCACCGACACGTACATCCAGATCGGGAACGCCCAGCGCGCGACCTTGCGATGCTTCTCGATGCGATTGGTCCAGCCGCGGTAGATCGTGAACAGCGCCAGGGGCACCACCACCGTCGCCAGCAACACGTGGGGGATCAGGAAGGCGAAGTAGATCATCCGCACGGCACCCGTACCCTGAAAGGGAACGCTCCCCACCTGCGCGTGGTGCAGGAGGTAGGTGACCAGAAACACGCTCGAGAGCACGAACGCCGTCAGCATGCTGCGCTTGTGGGCGAGGCGGTTCTTCTGCTTGATGAAGTAGAACCCCAGCCCCAGGAACACCGCCGCGCTCCCGTTGAGCAACGCGTTGATCGTCGGCAGGATGCCGGGGTGTCCCGGCGAGGTGCGCCCCGGGAACGCGTACAGCACGACGACCACGGCGACGCAGACGAAGACGGTCAGCCCGGCGACGACCCACTTGGTCGCGGGCGGCTCTTGCTGGACGCTTGCGGAGGCAGGGTTGGCGCTGGACACGAAGCCAGAGGTAGCCCCGGGCCGTCGGTTCGGCAATCCGTGCGCGCTCCGCTGCGACAACGCGCCCCGTCAGACCTGGCCGAGCCGGCGCTTTTTCCAGGGAAAGTCCGGTCAGCGCTCCCTGACTCGAGCGGCCATCCGCAGCCTGTTCGCCGACCGTCGCCAAGGATCGGCGCGACCGCTATGCTCTCGCGCCATGGATCTCGACATTCGTCTGAAGAAGCTCGCCTCTGGTGTCAGTGCCCGTGAAGCCGCCCAGGCTCACGCCAAGAGCCTGCAGCCCGCGGCGGAGCTGTCGAGCGATGAGCAGACCTTGGCCAACGAGTTCGAAGCCACGCTCGAGCTGATGTTCTTGATGGCCGCGGTCGACGGCGAGATCTCCGATGAAGAGCTGGAGCAGCTGGCTGGCTCCATCCAGGCCGTCGCCGACATGCACGCAGTCGACGGGCTCGAGCTGGGCAGCAAGCTGAACCAGCTCAACGAATCCCTGGAGCAAGAAGGCTGGAGCGCGCGCATGCACGATGCCGCGCGTCGCATCCAGACCCCCGACGGGCGCACCTTCGCCTTCCGGCTCGCCGCCGGTGTGGCGTTCGTGGACGATCACGTCGCTCACGCCGAAGCCGCCGCCATCGACTCCCTGGCCAGCGCCCTCGAGCTCGACGCCGATGAGTCTCAGAGCTTGCTGCGCGAAGTCGTCGATACGTTGTTCGGTTGATTCTGGTTGAACCAGCAGCTCGGCAAGCGCATTCGCACGGCGTCCGACACATTTCCCCAGGGCTTTTGGGGGTGAGGCACGCTGGCTACACACTGCAGAAAAGCCGTAGAACCTCCGTTCAGAACCAGCTCTGTAGAGCGACGCTACGCAGATCGCAGCAGCAGTCACTCTCGAGGTCGCTACCCTGGGCGCCGCGTTTCTGTTACCCCAAGCCCGCATGGGAACAGCCTCCAAGACCAAGCCCGTCGCCCCCGGTGTCAACCTCCCCGAAGGCAGCAGCGGATCCGGCTTCCTGCATCATATCCTCACGGAATCAGTGCGCGCGTTCCCTCATGAGCTCTCTGCTGCGCGGCTCAGCCCCGATCCGGCGCGCTTCCGCGCGCGCTTCGGCGACGAACTGGCACGCTTCGAAGCCGTACGCTGCGCCTCCCCGCGCCGCACCGATATCGCGCGATGCGTCGTTCAGGGCACCCAGGCCGGCCTGGTGTACCGCCCGCGCGACGCGAGCGAGTCTCGGTCCTTCGGTGACTACCTCGGGGGCGATGGGCATGCCTTCAGCCTCGAGCGGTTGCGGGGGAGAAGCTCCAAGGGCCTCGCGCCTCAGGTGCCGTTCGCAGGCCGCAACTACGGCGCCGCGGAGCTGGGTGAGCTGGCAAGTCTGCTCGTGGGGCGCGGCCTGATGACGCAGGCTGCAGGCGACGCGCTGGCGTGGATCGGCGACTATGCCCTCGCCAATGCCGGACGCATCGAGCTTGGCGGGCAGCGCTTCGCGCTGCTCGGCGCCGCAGCGGAGCTGGCGCCGACCCGCTTCCTGCTGGAAGCGGGCGCCAAGGTCCTGTGGTTGGATCTGCGGTCTCCAAGCCCCGAGCAGCTGCCGGGCGGAGAGCTCTCGTACGTCTCGGGCGGCAGCGATCTGCTGCTCGACCCGCTGCGCTGCAAGCAGACGCTGCTGGAGTTCGCAGACGGCGAACCGCTGCACCTCGGCCTGTACGCGTACGCGGCTGGCGAGAGTCAGGAGTGGCGCCTCGCCTCCACCATGAACGGCATCGCACGCAGCCTGCCCGAGGGCTCCCTGCGGTCTATTTCCCTGTGGATCTCTCCAACCACGCCGAGCCAGGTGCGGGACGGCTGCGTCGATCTGACCGAGCGTCGCCGCGCGCAGCCTCCGCTGTGGCAGAGCGCGCTCCGGCGGAGCGGTATGCTGAGCCACGGCCACGAGCGCCACCAGGACGTTCGCACCGCCAAGGCCGTGGTGTCGATCCAGGGCGTGAGCTACCAGGCGGCCCAGTACGTGGCGAAGCTGCTGGCTGCCGAGGTGTATGCCCTCGACGGCTCGAGCTTCGAGGGCGAGCGGCGCCCGCTCACCGTGAGCGCCAACGTCGCCGGGATCACCCGCACCCGCTCCCTGGCTCATCCGCTGTTCGAGGCGGCCTTCGAAGGCGCGCCCGCCTTCGGCATCGAGATTTTCCGCCCAGAAACAACCCGAGCCCTCTCGACGTTGCTCATGCTGCATGACCTGCTGAACCCGAACGCCGTCGCGAACCAACGCTGCCTGGCGAGCGGGACAGCACCGCCCGAGCGTGCGCGTCGTCTCGGCGAGATCCAGGTCCACGGTGGCGTCTACACCAACCCCCACGCCCTCGAGCCGAGCATCCGCGTCGCCGCGGTGCTCGGCATGACCAAGCGCCCGACACTGGCGCGGGGTCTGTTCGGCCGCAGCTGACTGCCCTGAGCAATCAGCGCTCACCACGGCGCAACGAACCCGTGACGCCCATGGACGGACCGGCCGACGGGAGTATGCTGCCTGCCATGCAACGCGACCTTCGCTGGTTGGTGGCAGGTCTGGGGCTCAGCGCCTCGGCGCTGGCGGCCCTGGGCTGCGACACGGAGAACAGTCAGGCGCCCGCTCCAACGGCGACGATCACCGCGGTCCCCACGGGCAGCGACGGTGAGCGCATCCATCCCCCCGAGGGCCAGTGGTGCGCAAAGCCCGAGCTCGCCAAGGGTCTGGTGATCCTCGGCTCGCCGGAGGTCGATGGCTGCGCCAAGTTCCTCGATGGTGCGCGGATCCCCAAGGAAAAGGAGCTCAGCCCCGAGTACATCGAGATGCCGCGCAGCACCTACGGCTTCTACGACGACATCCTGACCAAGATGCGGCGCAGCGCGATCAATCACGCGCCGCTGTGCTGCTACAGGTGGCGAGAGAAGACCCCTGGGGGCCGTCCCCTGGTCGAGCGCCGGGAGACCGACGTGGCGCTGGTAGCGCCGTTGCTCGCCGAGGGTTCGGCGCAGGGCCTGCCCCGGCTGCAGCTGCTCCAACCGCCCCCAGCCCTGGCCGGCGTCGTCTTCGACCACTGGCGACGACAGGCGCAGCTCGAGCACGCGAGCGTCGCCGCCTTCGCTCGCGCGCGCCTGGAGTTGCTCGAGCTGGGCGCACCGCGCGCGCTCGTCTCGCGCTACGCCGCCGCGGCGCGCGACGAGCTGCGCCACGCCGAGCTGTGTCTGGCGGTGCTACGAGCCTGGGGGCAGCCCACGCTCGGCTTTGGCCCCATGGGCCTGCCCGGCTCGAGCGGCGGGGGATCGGCGTCTCGCCGAGAGGCGCTCGAAGCGCTCGCCGAGCGAACCGTGGACGAGGCCTTCGAGCCCGAAGCCGCCGCGGCCATGGCGCTGCACGGTGCGGTGGAGCGCTGCGCTTGCCCCGACCTGGCGTGCTTGATCGCCAGCATCGCGGAGGACGAACGCAGCCACGCGCGCCTGGCTCTGGATACCGTCAGGTGGTGCCTCACGGAATCGAACGGCGAGCTCCCGCCGCGCAAGGCGCTCCCGGAAGCTGCAAAGGCGGCTTCGCACTCCTACGCCGACTGGGGCGTGATCGTCGACGACGCCTGGGCCCTGGCGCGACAACGATGTCGCGCGCTGAGCAGCGCTGCAGTCGCCTGACCGCAGGCTCCGCTCGGCACCGTCGTCTCGAAACGACACTCCTCGGACCGCGACGCCAGGCGACTAGCCGAGGTTTTGCGCTTGCTTCTGTGAGATCCTGGCTTGGCGCGAGTTCTGCAATCAAGCGGCTCATGCGCCGCGTAGCACCCGTGAAGTCTCGTTTGGTCTGGCTCGTTCGCGACGATGGATGCGTCGATCCCGACCTTCGCCGGCTCCTGGAGTCGTCCGCCTGGGAGGTGGTCGAGTACGTCACGAGCCAGAGCGCGCTGGATGCGGCGGCGCCCAGCGCGCCTGCTGTGATCTTGCTGAGCCTGGACTCCACCTCGACCGATCCGGGCGAGCTGCTGGACACCTTCCGCGCGGCCTTCCCCGTGACCAGTTCCCTCGGGCTCCTCGACCAGCGCCTCAGCAGTCATCCCGAGCTGTTTCGTCGGGACGCGCACAGCTACCTCGTCAAGCCGGTCCTGCCTGATCAGCTGCTACATTCGGTGACGCGAGCCGCCGACTGTAGCCTCACCCGAAACCGCCTCGAACAGCTCGAGCACGAACTCAACCGAGCGCTTCGCGCCGATCCGCTGGTCGGTGAAAGCAGCGTGATGCAGCGGCTGGGGCAACAGATCCACGTCGCTGCAGCGGCGCCGACGCCCGTAAGCGTGTTCGGAGAGGCGGGCAGTGGAAAGAAGCTGGTCGCGCGAGCGCTTCATCGGGGCAGCACTCGTCGCGAAGGGCCGCTGGTCGTCTTCAACTGCTCCATCAAGCCCCGCTCGCTCCACCGCGCTGAGCTCTTCGAGGCCGGTTTCACGGACCGCCCGTCCTGCTATGCCGCAGCCACGGGCGGCAGCCTGGTGCTGGAAGACCTGAGCGAGCTCGCTCCCGACGCACAGGACGAACTGATGGAGCGTCTGATCGCCGACCGCGGAGACCCATCTGCACCGCGCATCGTCTGCGTCGACCGCAGACCTGCGATCGCCAGCCTCTCCAAGTTCCGCAAGGATTTACTCGCGGCCTTGACCGCCATCGAGATCGAGGTCCCGCCCCTGCGCGAACGCATCGAGGACATCCCGTCACTGATTGGTCGCTTCATCGACGAGCTGCATCGTGAGTCGGGACGCCGTCCACCGCGGATCAGCCAGGCCACGCTGGACGCCCTGTCCCGCTACGCCTGGCCCGGCAACGTGCGAGAGCTGCGGAGCCTGATCCAGCGCGCCGCTCTGTCCGTTCAGGGCGACCGGATCGAACCAGTGGATCTGCCCCAGTCGCTTCAGGAGCTGCTCACCCCCGAACCCGTCGCCCCCACGCGGAGCGACCTCGTGCCTCGAGGGGAACCCGAGGTGCTCAACCTACGAGAACTCGAACGGCGAGCAATCCAGCGCGCGCTCGAGGTCACTGACGGCTGCATGTCCCGCGCTGCCAGGCTGCTAGGCATCGGCCGCGCGACCATCTACCGCAAGCTCGCGAGTTTCGAGGCCGAACGCCGAGACCTGCGGTATGCGAGTGAGTCAGGTTAAGCTCGCTGGATGCGTCGACTCGTCGCCAGCTCCGCGTTGCTCGTCGGTCTCTGCCTGCCACGACCAGCCCTCGCCAACGGCATGCTCGGTCACATGTACACGAGCGAGCTTGCGATTTCCCATGTGCAAACACCCGAGCTGAAGCAGCTCCTGCTGGATCACCCCGACGAGTACCTGAACGGTTCGTTCTTGCCGGACTCGGGCTACGCGGCGGGAGATGGCTACGGAGAGATCGCCCACTGGTCGGGCTTCGTGCAAGGGTATCTCACCTGGATCCAGCAAAGCTACTCCCCACCCTACGATCAGGGCCCCGCGGCGGCGCATGTCGCGGTGTTACTCGGCGCCGCGTCGCACGGCATGGCTGACGAGAGCTTCGACATCTTGCTCTACGACAAGTCGGTGCTCGTCGACGGCGACCCCAAGGAACTCGACACCGGTACCGACGTCTGGCTCGTCAACGATCGCACCATCGACTACGATCCCCCGGTCGTGCTCGACGCGGAGGCGCTGAGCGAAGTCTTCGCCAACTTCACCAATCATCAGGTCGCGCCGCAGGTGATCCTGGACGGCATGAGCAAGGCGAAGTCGGCGCACTCGCTGGTCAAGAACGTGCTGGCGCCTGGACACCAACGCTTCCGTGAACAGTACCCGTGGGCGTCCAAGGCCTACTTGGATCCCAGTGTCCCTGGCTCCTACCCCTACAACGCGCGAGTGATCGCGAACTACTGGGAGCAGATCTGGCGTCGGCTCAACTCCAACGTCAGCGTCGACTCGAGCCTGGTCGCCGGCATCGACCCAGCGCCCAGCGGCGCAGCGTCGGAGCGCTACCTCGCCCTCGATCACACCTCCATCGACGGCTGGATCACCCTCTTCACCGGCCATGGTCTGGAAGGGAGCAGCCTGGACAGCGACAGCGTCCAGCTACTCGATCCCGACGGAAACTCCATCCCCTACACGCTCAGGCTGCGCGGCGACGCTTGGGCTCATACCATCCAGCTCAAGCCCGACGCCGACCTGAAGCCGAAGGTGGTCTATCGGGTCAAGGTCACACCCGCAGCCACGACGCTCAACGGCGAGCACCTGGCCGAAGACTACGTCGCCGAGGTGAAGACGGCTTGCGCGCCGGGCGATGAAGCCAGCTGTCCCGAGCTCGGCGCGAGCGGCGCCTCGGGCGCTGGCGGTGCAGCGGGCAACGCAGGAGTCGCAGGCAACGGAGGAGTCGCAGGCAGCGGCGGAACCTCGAGCACGTCGGGGACCAGCAACGGCGATCCCATGAGCAACGCAGACAACGGCGGCTGCGCGTTCGCCCCTCACCCCCAAACCCAAGGGAGGCCGCTGCTCGAGCTACTTCTCGGTCTGGTGTTCTGGGCGCGATCCAGCTCCGCGAGGAGACGCACACGCTCTCGAGTGTCGGGGTGAGTGCGCAACCAGGGGGGCAACTCCAGCCTGAGCCAAGCGGGCGCAAAGCGTGCGCTGAGCGCCTCGAGCCTGAGCAGCGCCGATGCCAGTGCAGCAGGATCCCCCGAGAGCTCGGCGGCGCCGAGATCCGCCTCGTACTCACGCACCCGAGACAGCGCGAAGGTCAGCAGCGTCACCAGCGCGGGCGCGATCAATAGCCCCCAAACGATCCAGGCCGGCACCAGCTGCATTCCCAGCAGCGCGGCCATGAAGTTCGCCAGCACGGCCAGGAAGCCGATCAGGGCTGCCAGGCGAGTCACGCGGCGCAGCGCCTGGACCAGACCAAGCGTCGCCATGTCACCGTGGCGGATGTGGGAGATCTCATGGGCCAGGATCGCGCGCAGCTCCCGCTCATCCATGTGCCAGAGCAGACTGCGCGTCACCCCGAGGGCTGGCCGACGCAACGATCCAGTGCTCATCGCTTGCACGCCCGGGCCCGACATCAAGAAGACTCGGGGCGCGTGAGGCAAGCGCGCGCGCTGGCTCAGCTCCCAGACCTCGCGGAACAGCACGGGGTGCTCGTAGTAGCGCAGCTCGCGCCCCCCCTGGAGCTTGAGCACGAGGTCCCCGGGCGCGACCTGCAGCGCACCGAAGCTCCCGGCGACCAGCAAGAGCAAGGCGACCGCCCCCCAGCTGCCGAGTACCAGGTAGCCCGAGACTCCGCTGACCAGCGCGATCAGCGCCAACAGCCCCCAGGTTTGCGCACGGTAAAACAAGCGACGCCCGAGGAGCCCAGGCTGCCTGGCCCGAGCTCGGGGACGTCGTTGCAGGGGATGGAAGGTTCGGGGGTTCATCGTCGAGGGGTTACGAACCTCGTCAACATAGGGCGGTGGCGCAGCCCGGCAACCCCACGAGCGCGCCCGAGCCTCCCCCCGAGCGGCTCAGGTGGAGCCCACGATGTCGCCCGGCTTGGTGTGCGAAGCCATGACGTTGCGATCGTAGTAGTGATACGTGTGACGCCCACCCAGGTGCTGCTCGTGAGCAGCGTCGAATAGCTTCTGCTCTTCGGGGGTGTAGGCCGGCTCGATGTCGGGCACTTCCTTGTCGCGCACCACGATCACGTTGCACGGGGCATCTCGCACGATGGACTCCGCGACGGAGCCCAGCAGCACGCGACGCAGCCCCTTGCGGCCGTGGCTGGCCACGCAGATCACGTCCGCGGCGGTGTCGATGGCGACGCGCCGGATCTCCTCCGCGGGATCTCCCACGGCCAGGTGGATCTTGACGGGACACGGCAACTTGTCCCCGTGCTGGTGAGCGTAGGCCCGCAGCCAGTCGTCCACCCAGTCCTGGGTGAAGTTAGCAGCCTCTTGCGCCGGGATGAGGCGACCGTCCACGCGCTCCGCGTTCTCGGTTCCCGGAGGAACTTCGAGGCGCACGCCGTCTTCATAGGGCGCTGCCACGTGCACGACGTGGAGAGCGCTGGTCTCACGCTGCGTGGCAAGCTCGAGGGCGCCGCTCAGCGCCTTGGATCCTTGAATCGAGAAATCGATGCCCGCTACGAGCACCTGAGGCTTGGTCGTCATGGCTGTCTCCTTGTGGGGGCGTAGTTACACAACACGTGCCAGCTCCCAGTCATGCCCACACCCAGCGGCGAGCCCGGCGCAAGCTCGCCGGATCTGGGGCAAAACCGCGGCAAACAAAGCGGGGTTGAACGGAAAGCGCCCCGCACGAACGCTCCGCTTCGCGGGTGCCCTTCCTCGATTCAGACAAACTTTGCGCCTCGCGGCTTCCACCGTGCACTTCATGCGCCCGAGGGTTCATCCAGCCTGGGTATGGAGAAGCTGGCCTGGGCTCGACTGCGTCGCTCCGCGTCAGGAGTGCGCCGGGTCGCGTTGCTGCGGCTGATCCGGCCCGACGAACTCCACGTCGAACCCACCGAACAGCCGGGCACCCGCCTCACGTAGCGCTGCTTCGAGCTGCTTTCGACCGTAGAGTTCCTGGGGGAGCTTGAGCTTCAACCAGCGGACACCCGAGATCTCCCGGGCATCCACGAACGAGCAGCGCTCCAGCTCTCGAGCGATGGGCGCCTTGTCTTGTTGAACCCGAATGTCCTCGAGGATGGCGATCCAGTCGCGGATGTCGGGCTTGGATGGCGTTGGCTTCTTCATACGGAGAGCATCGCAGCAAACGTGCCCGTCTCAGCGCCCAGGGATTTCGCTAGGTTGCAGCAGCTTGGACGCGCTCGGCTCGCGGCGCTTCGCCTCAGCGAGGCATCCTGGTGTACACGGTTCGCGATTGGACCAATCCGCGCGGTAGCGACCCGAGAAGGTCAGGCCCTCCACACCGCACCGACCTCCTTTCCTCCGGGTAACAGTCTGGGCCACCCTGCAGAGCTCATCGAAGCGTGACGATCCCACCGAGCCCAACTCAGCGCCCCGAACCGAGCCCCAGGCATGGTAGCGCTGATTGCGCGAGGCCACGACGAGTCGCCCAGGCGCCTGGGCAACGGCCGCTGACGACTCACCCAACTCGGGTTCGGAAGCCCGCGGGCGCGATTCGCGCTTGTGT
>JAGQIY010001508.1 GCA_020430865.1 Myxococcales bacterium | reverse complement strand
GTAGGCTGCTTCGGCCCGTTCTTCGCTGTGGAAGTAGCGGCTATGGAACTCGGTCTCGACGTAGCCTGGGCTGACGGAGCTGACGCGCACCGGGCTCCCCAGCTCCCGCAGTTCCTGGCGCAGGCCCTCGGTGAGCGATCGCACGGCGTACTTGGTCGCGGAGTAGACTCCGCTACCCGCAGGCACTCGGTGCGCAGACATGCTCGAGACATGAATCACGTGGCCTTCCACTCCGCGGCGCTGCATGTCGGTTACCGCCAGCGACGTACAGGCGCACAGCGCCAGCACATTGACCTCGAGCATCTCTCTCCATTGATCGACGTCGCCGCCGATCAGCGGCGTCTCGTGACCGAGTCCTGCGTTGTTGACCAGCACGTCGACGCCTCCCCAGTCCTTCCGTATCCGCGCGAAAACGCGATCGATACTCTCTACTTCTCGCAGGTCGCACGGGATGGGCAGGAGATCTTCGCCCAGTTCCTGCCGAAGTGCTGCCAGACGCTCGGCACGACGACCGGTCACTGCGACGCGCATGCCCAGGCCGCTCAGCGCCCGCGCGATGCTGCGTCCGATCCCCGAAGAGGCACCCGTCACCAGGGCGACACGCCCGCGCCAGCGCTGCTCCTCGTCTTGGCTAGTCATGGCCTGCGACTACCACACGCGATCGTCGGGAGTAAGCACTCGGGAGCTAGCAGGCGTACCGCGATACGAAGTCCTCGATGACCTCGAGGATCTCTTGGTCCACATCCTCCTGGGTCTTGCCCCAGGCTCTGAGCTGACCCTTGGTGCAGTTGAGCGAGTGATCGCCCGACTCGACGACGAACAGCTCGTTCGGGGCGCTCATCGCTTCGCGCGTGTCAGCAAGCACTTCCAGTGGGCAGAGCTTGTCTCGCGTGCCCTGTACGAAGAGGACCGGGGTCGACAGCTGCTTGAGCACAGCGTCTCGGCGCCTCTTCGGATCGCTGCTTCCCATGCCCTGCAGGGGATAGCCAAGGCAAATCAGCGCGGAAACGGGCTCTTCCAGGGCGACGTGGCAACCCATGCGGCTGCCCATGCTCTTGCCAATCAGCACCACCGGGCGGTTCTTCTTGCCACGCGCGTCTACCAGCGCCGCCTTGTGCGCCTCGATCAGCTTTGGCTGCCGATCTGGAGTCTTGCGACCCTCACGCATGTAGGGGTAGTCGAAGCGCACGACCTCACCGAGCGTGGCGAGGCGCTTGGCCCAGGCTTCCATCCAAGGATGAGTGCTCGGCGCGCCTGCGCCGTGGGCGAACAAGAACAGGGGTCGCATGGGGGACAGTGTAGTCGCTGCCCACAGACTGTCTTCAAGCCACGAGAAAAAGAGAAGCCGGGTCGAGGGGGAGGTGCGAGGTCCTCGACCCGGCCATGGCTTCGCTGCCCGCGTGAGCGGGCAGCCTACCAACCTAGCTGTACGGCTCACTCGCGCCCGCCTTTAGCAGTCTGCTTAGAAAGCTGCGTCTTCCAGCAGCCTGCGTGCTGATCCGCGCGGATTGAGCACCTTTGCTCTGGCAAGAGCCCGGAAGTGAGGGGGGGGCGCATCGAGGTACGGTGCGAGAGCAGGATCTGGTGCGGGGCGGGCGGGCCACGGTGGTCTCGATTGGCAGGGTGTCTTTCGACACCCTGGCGGTTTCGAGTACCGCGATCCGATGCTAGGGAGCGCCCTTGGCCATCTCCCAGCGACCCGAACAGCCCCAGACGGATCCAGCATTCGGCACTCGTTCCGCATACTTGGACGAGTTGCGAGCGCTGGTGCGCCTCGCGTTGCCGCTCGCGGGCGCAAACTTCGGGCAGATGCTGCTGGGCGCGGTCGACACCGCTGTCGTGGGCCGCCTCGGGGCGGTGGAGCTCGGCGCCGCGGGGCTTGGCAACAGCTTGTTCTTCTGCGTTTCCATCCTTGGCATGGGCGCGATGATGGGCCTCGATCCCCTCGTGTCTCAGGCTCACGGCGCCAAGGAGTACGCGCAGGCCCGCCGCACGCTTTGGCAGGGAGTGTGGCTGGCGGCAGCGGGAACGATTCCGTTAGGAATTGGCGTGCTCGCGCTCGCAGCCCAGCTCGACCACCTGGGTATCGACGCCGTGGCGGCGAGTCACACTCAGGCGTACCTGGGGGCACGGCTCTGGGGGCTCTTGCCGTTTCTGCTGTTCGCTGCCCTCCGCAGCTACCTGCAGTCAGTAGGCCGAGCTACCCCGATGCTGTTCGCCGCGTTCGTGGCGAACGTGATCAACCTCCCCGTCAGCTGGCTCCTGGTGTTCGGAGACGCCGGGCTCGCTCGCCTCGGACTGCCTGGCCTGGGGATCCCTGCGCTGGGAGTCGCCGGCGCCGGTTACACCAGCGCGTTCTGCACGCTGCTGCAGCTGCTGGTGCTGATCCGGGCCGTGCGTGGAGTCAGTGTGCCCCAGGTCGGAGACGAGCGCTTTCGACGCCCCGACCCGGCCTTGATGCGGCGCGCGCTGCGCCTCGGCCTGCCCATCGGCTTCACGCTCCTGGCAGAGGTCGGGATCTTTGCGCTGACCAACGTCGCCATGGGGAACCTGGGACAGACCGCGCTCGCCGCGCACCAGGTCGCGATCACGCTGGCAAGCGCCACGTTCATGATTCCGCTCGGAATTGGAGCGGCGGCGAGCGTGCGCGTCGGGCAGGCCATCGGGGCACGAGACGAGCTTGGCGTACGCCGCGCCGGCCTGTGCGCGCTGTGCGCGGGGGTCGGCTTCATGAGCCTCGGGGCGCTGGCGTTCTTGACTCTACCCGCGCCGCTGTCTCGCATCATCACCGACCAGACCGAGGTGGTCGCCGCGGCCGTGCCGCTGTTGCTGGTAGCAGCGGTGTTCCAGATCTTCGATGGTGCTCAGGCGGTGCTGGCAGGGGCGCTGCGCGGAGCTGGAGATACCACGCTGCCGCTGGTCCTGAACCTCGCTGGCTACTACCTGGTGGGTACACCCGTGGGACTGGGGCTGGCTTTCTGGGGGGGCTACGGCGCCGTGGGACTGTGGTGGGGACTGTCCAGCGGCCTGACCTGCGTCGCGCTGAGCCTGGGCTGGCGGTTCATGCGTCTCACGGCGCACGGCACGCAGCGGGTCTGACCCCAGTGGTTCAGCAGCGCTGCGAGCAACACGGGTCTCGGCTCGAGTCGGAGTTCGTGCTTCGCGGCTAGCGGCTTGATGCCGTCCCAGGCCGAGAACGCGTAGGGCGAGAGGCAGTCGAAGCTGAACTCGATGCCGGAGGGTCAGTGGGCGCCATGCGTCGAGGATGCAGCGCCCGGGCTGGGAAGCAATGCGGGGTTTTGCTATCGAGAGCCGATGGCCTCGGAAGTTCTGGTGATCGGCGCGGGTTTGTCGGGTCTGCGCGCAGCGGAGTACCTGTGCAACGCGGGCATCGACGTGACCGTGCTGGAGGCTCGCGACCGCGTCGGTGGGCGTCTCTGGAGCCAGGAGCTCGCCAACGGCGTCTTCGACATCGGGGGCCAATGGGTGGGCCCCGGACAGCGCCGCATGTACGCCATGGCCAAGCGGCTGGGCATGCAGACCTTCCCCACGTACGCCGATGGCAAGAAGATCCTCGGCGTGGGTGACAGGTTGTCATATTACCGTGCGGCAATACCTCGGGTTGGCCCCCTCGACATGGTGCAGCTGGGCTTGGCGCTGTCCTACCTGGAGTTGGTGCGTCGGGGCGTCGACCCCGCCAAGCCTTGGGCGGCTCGAGGTGCCCGTCGCTTCGACTCCGTGTCGGTGGAGGCGCTGAAGCAGAAGCTCTGGCTGAGCAAGTCCATCGACGCCAGCTTCGACGCCGCCTTGCGCGTGATCTTTGGCGTCGAGAGCAGCGAACTCAGCGTGCTGCACTTCTTGGCATACCAGAACGCCGGTGGAGGTCTGCTCAAGCTCGCGGAGATCCATGGCGGGGCCCAGCAGGATCGCATCGTGGGGGGCGCGCAAGGCTTTGCCAAGGGACTGGCCGCGGGTTTGGGGGAGAGGGTGATGCTGAGCACGCCTGTGCACGCCATCGAGCGCAGGGCCGAGGGCGCGGTGGTGTATAGCGGAACCCAGCGCTTCGAGGCCAAGCGCGTGATCCTCGCGTTGCCACCGCTGCTCTCCGGGAGGCTTCGTCACTTGCCGGAGTTGCCGCAGCCGACTCAGCAGCTCCTGCAGCGTTTCCCCATGGGAATCACGATCAAGGTCCTGGCCACCTACGAGCGCCCGTTCTGGCGGACCAGGGGCTTCTCCGGTGAGGCGGTGCTGGACAGCGGACCCTTCAGCGTCGTGTTCGACAACTGCGACGTCGACGGCCGGCAGCCAGCGCTCGTGGGTTTCAGTGTGGCCCAGCCCGGACGTGAGTTCGCCAGGCTGCCCCAGGACGAGAGAAAGCGCCGTGCCTTGAGGGAGTTTGCCCGCTTGTTCGGCCCCGAGGCGCGTGACGCCACGGCCTACGTCGAACAGAACTGGGCCGCAGAGGAGTACTCCCAGGGCTGTCCCGTCGGCGTCCTCGGAACTGGCGTCTGGACCACGAGCGGTCACGCTCTGCGCCAGCCGGTCGGGCCGCTCCACTTCGCCGGCACGGAGACGGCGACCGAGTGGATGGGCTACATGGAAGGTGCAGTTCAGGCGGGAGAGCGCGCGGCCGAAGAAGTGCTGGCGGCGTTGTAGCGCCGCGATGATCTAGCCTCCAGCCTCCGTGGTTCGCCGCTGGCCTCCCAGGCGCCACACCAGGACGTGATTGTTCGCTGGCAGTGAGTGCGTCTCCTCGAGGTCGAAGCCGTTCTCCCCGGCGACTTGCCGCAAGGAGTCGATGTCTCGAACTCCCCACTCGGGGTTGCGGCGCTTCAGATCCTGGTCGAAGGCGCGGTTGCTCTCGGCGGTGAAGACGCCGCTGAAGCGGTAAGGTCCGTAGGTGAGGACCACGCCGTGCGGCTTCAGAGACAGCGCTCCTCCCCCGAACAAGCCAACCGTAGAATGCCATGGGGAAATGTGGACCATGTTGGCGCAGACGAT
>JAGQIY010001507.1 GCA_020430865.1 Myxococcales bacterium | reverse complement strand
CAGCACCACTCCGTCGCGGGCGAAGTTGGGAACTCTTCGGAACATCAAAACTCCTGTTCACTGGTTGTCGCGCCAGGGTAAGGAGTCCGAGGTCGTCAAGGGAATGGTCAATTCGTCTGTATGCGTGCGGAAATAAAGGTGTGTTCCCGCGCTGGAACGTGAACCGGACGAATTGACCATGGTGTCTGCGCCGATGATCTGCCCGGGGCTAGCTATCTGGTTCCGCTGCAGCGCTACGGAGCTGCCTGGCTACGGCGACCAGTTCGGTGCGCGACTTGAGGCCGATCCGCTTGAGTCCCAAGGAGAGATGCTGCCCCACGGTCGTGGGAGCAGTCCCGAGTGCATATGCGATCTCCTTGTTGGGCAGACCCAGGCTGGCGTAGAAGAGCACCTGTCTCTGGCGCTTCGGGAGCGGCCGACTCAGCCTGCACTCTGGTTCATTGCTCTGGAGCAGGTAGAAGCGCCTTCCGTCCGAGTCGAAGCGTTCGACGATGGACCACCTCCCTGCAAACAGGCCTTGCCAAAGCGCGAGCGCGGTGAGTGGGTCTGCTCGACCCTCGCGAGTGCGGGCGGAGTCGATGCGCCGGACCGCCTTTCGAATGGCGTCTCTGGATTCCCTGGTCGCCAGCTCCTCAAGTCCGTCTTCGACGTCTCCCCGTGGGGACACGATGGCGTCTGGCGAGTCTCCCCTCGCGCGTTCCAGCAGCTTGATACCTGCCCCCACATGGGCGGCGACGTGCTGGTAGATGACGCGCTCGACCTTGGATGGGGCGAATCGGACGCCGTTGCCTCCGGGATCCAGTGTGGCGCCGATGGCAGCGGTCAACTGTCGGAGCCACGCATCCTCGCCAAGCTCGATGCGATACGCCGCCTCGACGATGGCAACGGGGTCGGGCCGTCGTCCCACCCTACTTGCTCGGCTCGCCAAGCACGGCACACAGTTCGTGTCTGCTGTGCACGCGTAGCTTCCGGAAGATGGCTTGGAGCTGGTTTGCGATGGTACGGGGTGATGCCCCTCGAGCCGTCGCGATCTCTCGATTGTCCAGTCCAGCAACGATCAGGCGAGCCACGGTCCATTCGGCTTCGGTCAGACCCTCGGGTCTGGCCGTGGGAGCCGCGTCGATGCAGATCACCGCGAAGTGCCGGTCTGCCTGCTTCCACGTGAATCCGTCGATTGCGTTGCCACTCGCGGGGTCGGGATCAGTCACCGCGGATACTCCTCGTAGAAGGCTTCTGTTGACTCGGAGCGTACCCCAGCCTGGTCTCGACCTGGACTCCAAGTCCGCGCGGACTCCAGCGAAGAACCGAGTGCCATTCGGTTCCTTGCTCGCGGTCGACCTGTGTAACCGTCTGGAAACACGCTCTCCGCCTCGCATACGGCGGAATTGACCTCCCCCCCATGGTCATTTCCTCCATGCGAGGGTGGAAGCAACGCGGAAATGCTGGATGGCTACGGGACTAGCCTCGCTCGATCGCGTTCTGGACCGCGACTCGCGAAGACACCCCGAGCTTGTCGAAGATGCGCTGCACCTGGTTCGCGACGGTGCGCGGGCTCACTCCGCGGTGTCGCGCGATGTCGCTGTTGGACCATCCCTCGGCCAGCAGCGTTGCGATCTCGCGTTCCGCGGGGGTGAGCTGCGGTAGCGGTCTGCTGGCTCGCGCACCTCGCGCGACGACCAGCGCGTCGTCGACCTCCGGGAGTGGTGAGACCTGAGTATCGCCTCGTGCCAGCAGTCCCCAGGTCCTGACCAGGTCGGAGCGCTTGGCGAGTCGCAGTTTCTGCAAGGCTCGGCTGAGTTGGTTGCCGACGGTGGACGGCTTCGAGCCCAGTGCGTAGGCGATCGAGGTGTTCGGGTAGCCCTCGGCGGCGAGCTGGCAGACGGCCCGCTCCTTGGGGGAGAGCTGCGCGATCGGGGGCGTGCCGATTGGGTTCTCCAGGGCGACGATGAAGCGCTTGCCGTCGGATTCGAAGCGGTCGACCAGCGACCAGCGACCGTCGACGAGGCCCTTCCACAGAGCAACGGCGCTGGGCGCGTCTGCACGTCGAGTCCTGCTTCTCGCGCGCTCCACTTGCTTGACGTGGGCCCGCAGGAGCTCGCGCGCTGGAAGCGGGAGCGCGTCCTGTTCGGCGTGGAGCATGCGTCCATTCGGAGCGAGGACCGCGACCGGGGGCCCAGTGATGCGGCGTCGCAGGCGCAGGGCGTGACTCAGATGGATCGCGATGCGACTCCACATGCGGCGCTCGGCGATCGCCAATCGGGCCTTGTGAGGTAGCAGCGCGGCGATCAGCACGCCCAGGGTTCCGTCCGAGAACACCACGCCGGCGCCGTCGCGTACTCCGACCGTAGAGGCGATCTCGTTGAATCGCTGGAGGTTCTCTTCGGACATCTCGCCGCGTGCCGTGGTGAACCGCGAACTCGCGAAGGTCGCCATCACCTCGCTGGGGTCGGGCATGGTCTGCTGCGAGATCCGGATCAGCTCGCCGGCGTTTCCTGGTGCGTTGCCCCACGTCGTCTCGAAGGCGTGCTGCGGTCCGCTCGATGTGAGGCGGACCCCCGTGCAGACCAAGCCAAGGCCGACATCGAGGCTTGGCTGCAGCGCGTTGACGAGGTCATCCAGCCACGTGTCGAAGTCACCGCCCAACGCATAGCAAACCTCCAAGATGGCCACCGGATCGCCCTTCATCGGTGCAGAAGGATACGACCTACTGCGGCGGGGTTACGAGGCGACTCGCCACAGGGCACGCATTTCTTCCGTCGCGAATCCACGAGGCAGCAGGGGTGAGGACCGAAGGGCCAGTGTGCCCCTTCTGGACGAACTGACCATGGTGCCTGCTCATGGGACGGGTCGAGACTAGTGCCAGTCAAGCGGGGAGGGTCAGTGCGGGCGCTGGACTTGAGGCAGGTGTTGCGTGCGGCTTATCGTCTGGACGGAGATGACGGGGACTGGCTTCGCGAGCTGGCCAACGCGGCCGTGCCCGGCCTTCCTCCTGGTGTTGCCGTCATTGCGTACACCTGCAGGCTCGCTGACGACGTTGCGGTTGAGATCGACAACCTGTTGCTCGGGTTCGGAGATCCACAGTTCCTGGATATCGTGCCTCGGGTGCTGCGAGCGATGGACCCCGTCGACATCCGGGCCTGGTTCGGGCGGGGCTACGCCAGCACCAGCGAGGTATTCCAGCGGGCGTTGCCCGAGGAGTCGCTTCACGCCGGGGTCCCGGACTTCCTCGGGGCGAACACTGTCGACGCGAACGGTAGCGGGCTCGTGATCGGCGTTGCCCTTTCCGAGCGGACCAGGACCGCGCCGCGCGAGCGCGTGCTCTGGTCCAGAGCGATGGCCCACGTCAGCTCGGCGTATCGCCTGCGTCGCGGTCTCAGGCGTTGCCCGACCGGGGCGGAGGCGATCTTCGGACTCCAGGGCGCCGTCGAACACGCCGAGAAGCACTTGAAGGACTCCAAGGCGTCCTCCCGGCTGCGCGCCGCGGTGCTGGCGCGGAGCGCGGCGTTGGAGGCGCCGCGCGCGGACCAGGCGCTGGAGACCTGGCAGGCCTTGGTCGACGGACGCTGGTCACTGGTGGATGTCTTCGAGAGCGACGGGAAGCGCTACGTTGCCGCCTATCGAAACCGGGTGGAGCCAAGGTTCACGCTGGCGCTCACGCGTCGGCAACGCGAGGTCGTCGAGCTCGTGGGCCGCGGGCTCAACAATGGACAGATCGCGTATCGGCTGGGCGTCACGGAGTCGTCCGTGGCATCCCATCTGCAGGTCGCTCGACACAAGCTTGGCGTGCGCTCGACCACGGAACTGGTCAGCGTCTTTCGGACACTGACGCATCCGGAGCGGCGGCATGGCGAGCTCCTCGGTGGCCTTCAGGTGGTGCGCGCGTGCAGTGCTTCGCGGCGTGGGAGCCTCACGAACGCCGAGATGGCCGTCTGCGAGCTCGTTGGACGCGGAATGACGAATGAGCAGATCGGATGCGAACGCGGCGTGTCCCCGCGGACGGTAGCAAACCAGATCGCCAGCATCCTGGACAAGCTGGGTCTGCGGTCTCGGCGAGAGATCGCGTCGCTCTAGACTATTGCCTCGCGGATATAAAACGCCTCACTCTTCGCGCGATTGTGCTGCTTGTTTCGAGCGCTCAGGGTGAGCCGACGATGGTGACGCCTGGTGGAAGGACCTTCACGCCTGGGGCTCCCGGACTCCCGTTGGTCGAGCTGGAGTCCCCCGAGCCGGCGGCACCGCCTGATACGTTCACGCTGAACCCCAGCCAGTAGACCATGGACGCCTCGAACTTGACGTCTCCGCCATCCCCACCATCGCCTCCCCACTGGAAGACCGTGCCGCCGTAGGAGTCCCTGGTATAGCCACCGTCGCCGCCACGGACATCGATGCTGCCGCCGAGAGTCGCCATCTCGCTGAAGACCTGGAGGTCGCCACCATCCTTGCCGTGCGGCAGGTTACAGCTGGCGGTCGAAGTGCCTGGCTTCCCGTTCTTTCCAGACAGGTCGACCATTCCGAGGACCTCGACTGCCGTCCTCCCAACCAGTACCAGACTGGGACTGTCTGCCCAGTCGCAGATGCCTTGCTCGGATACGATGCTCCCCTGACGGGTGATCGCAATCGTCTGAGCCTCCAGGATGACGCTGCCGTCCGCAGGGGAGATCGTGAGCCTGCCGTCGATTGTCAACGTGTTGAATAGCAGTGGAGCACTCAACTTCCTTAGATCGTCGAGGGTACCACCGCCGAACGTGACGTCCGGAGCGGGACAGTCCTTCGTAGTCTCGAAGGTCTCGTCGTGGGTACAGAATCCATCCGACGGATTGGCAGGACAGTCGCTCGGGGTGGTGCCGGCGTTCTCGGAGCCTGAGCAGATCCCGTCGCCTGCGACGGTTGGGCAGTCGGAGGGTGTATTCAGCGGCGACTCATCGTGAGTGCAGAGACCGTCTCCCGCGACGGCGGGGCAATCCTCGGGTGTGGATCCCGCGTCCTCGTCGTGAGTGCACAGGCCATCGCCGGCGACCGCCGGGCAGTCCTCTGGGGTGGTGTCAGCGTCCTCGTCGCCGCTACATACTCCATCGCCAGGACGTGACGTTTCCCCTGCGGAACCAGCCGCACCCCCTGCCGCTGTCGTCCCGCCGGCCCCTCCCGCCGCAGCGCTACCGGCGGTGCCTCCATGGCCGTTGCCAGACGACCCGCTTGCTGAGCCTGTGCCACCCGACTGTTGGGAGAAGCGCGTCGCCGATGGCTCATCCCCACACCCTGCAACGACGATCGCAGAGACGAAGGAGGCCACCGCCCAAGCTCTGGAGCTTGAACCGATTCGAAACGGAGTTTGCATATCCATCTTTCCGACTGGGGCCCGACCGGACGCGACCAACAGATAGTGTAGTCGAGAGAGACCCGCGATAAATGGGTAGTTCGTCCAGAGCTTCCTGGTTCGAAGAAGTTCAATGGCCCCGAGGAGGACGGGTCATCGCGCTACT
>JAGQIY010001506.1 GCA_020430865.1 Myxococcales bacterium | reverse complement strand
GTGGAAGACTGCCTCCCGCGCGGCTCGTCGGCGGGCCCGGGGGACCAGACGTGCGACTCGGCGGCGCCGGACCCCGGCTTGGCGGCGGCGCAGGCGCGGCCGTCGGGGCGGGCAGCCCCAACAGGGTCTTCTGGCGCGGCGCGGGCGGGGGCGTCGGCGGTCTGGCTGAGGGCGGTCCGGAGGGGGGCGCGGGTGCGCTGGGCCCACTGGGCATCTGCACGGTCTGACGCTTCTTGTTGGCTAGGCCGTCGAAGACGTCGAGATCGCTTCCGCCTTTGTCGCTCATGCGGTTCTCCTGATGGACTCCAAGACTAGGGACGGGACTCTGTGCGTTCTGTGGGAAGGTGCCGTGCATGAAGCGTTTGGCGCTTTCCCGACCTGAAGCCTCCCACCGACTCGAGGTGGCAGAAGACCCGTGAGATGCCTTGGAACTTTGAGGGTTTCGGGGCAGCCCACGCTGCGCGAACGCGCGCAAGTCGTCGTCGAATTCTGACGCCGTAGCGTACCTTTCGTTCACATCTTTGGCGAGCGCCTTCAAGACGATCTTGTCGAGTTCCGACGGGATTTCGCGCGGAGTCTCGGAGGCGGTGGCTGCCTTTGACGGTGAAACAATCTCTCGAGAGCGGATCATCGAGATGAGCACGACCTCGTTGCTGGCGTTGAACAGGCGCTGTCCGGTCAAGCACTCCCACAAGCAGATCCCGAGGGAGAAGACATCGCTCCGTTCGTCGACGGTCTTTCCAGTCACCTGCTCCGGGCTCATGTAGCCGAGCTTGCCCTTGATGTTGCCCGCCTGCGTGCTGGTGATGCGTCCCTCGGCCTTGGCGATGCCGAAGTCGATCAGCTTCACGCGTCCATCGAAGCCAATCAGGATGTTGCCAGGACTCACGTCGCGGTGCACCACGCCGAGGCGCCGCCCGCGGCCGTCCGTCGCGGCGTGAGCGTACGCCAGGGCCTGTGCAACCTGGGAAATCACGTACAGCACCAGGTCCATGGGCAACAAGACGCCGCGATCGAGGAGGCTGCGCAGACTTCGCCCCTCGACGAACTCGAAGGCGATGTAGTGGCTGCCATCGACCGCGCCAACGTCACGGATGCCAGCGATGGCCGGGTGCTCCAGCTGGCAGGCGATGCGCGACTCGTCGTGGAACTCCTCGATGAACTCGTCGTCCTCGGAGACGTTGGGCAGGATGCGCTTCAGCGCGACGACCTCACCGGTCTCGCGGTGCCGCGCGCGAAACACCTCCGCCATCCCGCCGACGCTGACGCGCTCGAGCAGCTCGTACTTGCCAAAGCTGCGAGTGGGCTCGTTCAAGTCTGGCCCTTGCGAGGTGCGGCTTCACGCCTCGGGCGGCGCGACTGGGGGGAGGTTCTCATCAGAGGCGCGGATCACGGCAGGATCCTTCGCCATCTTCGCACATCCCACGCGCTGTTTGGGTAACAGCTGGCCGCAAACGGCGCCCGGGCACCGCTTCGATAACCAGGGCTGAGAGCGCCTGGCGGATCGGGAGCGCGCTGTGCGAGCCCCGATTTTCCAGGGGCGTCACTCTTCGGGCGCGGGCGCAGGGGTAGGTGCCGCGCCACCCCCTTCGGGCGTGCTCGCACCTTCGTCGCCGCTCGGCTCCTTGGGCTTCGGCTTGCGGAAGTAACGCACCCGCTTGGCCTGCAGCGGGTACCAGTCTTTGGCCGGAACGATGGGCGTTTCCGGGAAGATCCGCCCAGCCCCGGGGCTCGGCTTGCGCAACAGGCGAGCCCCACCGGCGTGCCGCGCGACTGGCGCGCCGGACAGGTCGCGGTCGCCTCCGATCGCGACGCCGAGGGGCTTCTCGAAGAACAGCGTCGCGGAGCAGCCCACGTTGGCGAACAGGTGGCTCAGGAGCTCCGAGTCGCGCTGGGGCTCCGGTGCAGTTGCAATTTCCGCATAGTAAAGCATGCCGCTGCCTGCGCCGACGCAGGCCCCGGCGCCGATCGCCTTGCCTCCGACCTGATCGGAGGTGTAGCCGCGGCCGAGCAGCGCGGCCTTCGGCGCCTCGGTCGAGGACTTCGGCTCGGCGCCGACGACGAAGCGACCCCCTCCGGGCGCGCCGGGGTCCAGCCACAACCCTGTCGGCGCTGCTGCGGCCTCCTCGCCGTGAAAGACCGCCACTAGCTTGGGATCGTCGTGGTGCTTGGTCTCCGGCTGGAGCGCGCGGGGGTCGAGCTGCATCACCCGCACCTTCGTTTCCTTGCGGCTAACATCGGGGCGGAGGCTGGTGGTTGCGACGGCGTAGGGCCAGCCGTGCTGGGGCAGGCCCTTGACGTTCCAAGCCCCCTCCTGGCTGTCCTTGCTGGGGAAGGCGCTGCGCAGCGGCCTGCCCGGAACGATGTGGCGCAGGGTCAGGTAGAAGAAGTCTCGAGACTCCCGGTTGATGTAGCGCGGGAAGTTCATCAGCCCCATGTAGCGGAGCATGCGCCGACCCAGGAAGCTCCAGCCCGGCATGTCGGCGACCTCACCGCGCGCTTCCCACTGCTTGTCGAGGTCATGCCCGACTTCGGGGAGCTCTCCGTCTTTTGCCGCGTGGTAAAATTCCAGCCCGGTGTGGCCTGGGTTCATGTCGAGATGAATGCCGTAGACGCAGCGCGCGCGCTCCATGGCGAACGCGAGGTGATCTGCGTCGATGCTGTTGCCGTAGAGGTAGGCAACGTAGTTCTCCTTCGTCAGACAGACGGCGCTGCGTGTGGTGCGGCTCTCGTCCTTCCAACCTGGCGGCACACCGCCCCACCAGTTGCGCTTGTAGGGGTTGATCACGCCGTCCATCACCAGTGGGGTCATGTTCTGGCGAAACCCGACCATCTGCTCGGGGACGCTTTCGTCGTTCGGCCAGGTGCCGAACGCAGTGGTACCGTCCCTCATCTCCGCGACCGTCGCGGCGTAAGGCTTCGGTGGCAGGTACATGACGTGGTCTGCCATCATGCCGAACTCGCCATGGGTCGCCTGGAAGCCGCCGTTGAACCCGGCCAGCAGCCTGCCCATCACCTCCGGCTTGCGCGGCACGAGGCCAGGGCCCGTCTCGCCGGTGGCGCTC
>JAGQIY010001505.1 GCA_020430865.1 Myxococcales bacterium | reverse complement strand
GGCCGCGGCGCTGGGTGCCGAGCTCGGGGCGGCGCTCGCGCTGGCTGCGGCGCTTGCGCTGGGTGCCGCCTTCGGCTCGGGCATCTTCGCCTCGCGTGTGATCTTCACCGTCTTGATCTTCACCGGGTCGGTGGCCTTGTCGCCGCGCACCGGGGTGGTTGCGATCTTCTGAATCACTTCCTCGGGGCCGCACTTGCCGAAGATGGTGTAGCCGCCGTCGAGGTGCGAAGCGGCCCCATCCATGATGAAGAACTGTGAGCCGTTGGTGTTGGGTCCGCGGTTGGCCATGCAGAGCAGGCCGCGTTCGTCATGGTGCGCGTCTTCCCAGACCTCGTCCGGGATCACGAAGCCCGGACCGCCCGAGCCGTTGCCGTTCGGATCCCCGCCCTGGATCATGAAGCCCTTGATCACACGGTGGAACGGCGTGCCGTCGTAGAGAGGCTTCTTGACCCACTTGCCATCGGGGTTCTTCCAGGGGCGCAACCCGCGCGCCAGTCCGACGAAGTTTGCGACGGTGATCGGCGCCTTGTCCTGCCACAGTTCGCACTCGAGCTTGCCTGCGGTCGTGTCCATCGTCGCCTTGAAATAGCCTTCGCCCTTCAGGCCCTTGGCGGCGTCCTCGAGATCGAACTTGCCCTTCAGCGGGTCGTCGGGACTCGGCACCACCGAGGCCACGGGCTTCGCAGCCACCTTGCGTCCGCTGCCCTGCTGATGAGGCAGCTTCTTCAGCCGTTGCATCAGGCCCTTGATGTCCTTGCTGGTGCCGAGCTTCAGCCGCGGTTGCACGCTGGCGGCAGCCGCTGTTTCGCGCCTGATCGTCGACTTGCTCGGAGGCTCCTTCTTGGGTTCGTCGCAGCCAGCCACGAGCGTACCCAGGCCCACGGTCATCGCACCTAACCCCAATCGAAAAACCAAAGATCGCATTCTCGTCTGTCCTTGAAGCTCTCGTTCATACCGCGCTCGGCAGAACGTCCTGTCGAGCGTGACCTAGCAGCTGCTCACTCGGAGCTGTACTCGATTTTGACCCGTTGCCCCGGCTCGACCCCATGGTCTCGAGCCCAGCCAGCGTTCATCTCCAGCACGTACCCGGCCGGGCAGGGCACGCTACGCGGGTGCTCGTTGAGCACGGGGACCTGTTCCAGAATTCCCACGACGAATCCCTGACTGTCGATGAACAGCATGTCCAGCGGCAGGCAGGTGTTCTTCATCCAGAAGGAGCGCGGCGCGTCCGTCGGCCAGCTGAACAGCATGCCCTCCTCGGGTGCCATGCTCGTGCGATACATCAGACCGCGCTGACGACTCGTGTCGTTCGCCGCGACCTCCACGGCGACGCGCGGCTTGCCGCGGGCCTCGGGAAAACTCACGAATCCGCGCGGTAATTCCAGGGGCTGCACCGGACCCTTCGGGCACTCCCCGGCAGGTTCTGCCTTGGGTGCTGGCTGCTCGGAGAAGGGCGCAGTGCAGCTGGCTTTGGGCGTCTCCGAAGTCCGCTCTGCCGCTGGCTGCGCTGACGTTGACGCCTGCCGGGCGACGCGTGCGGGAGTCTGGGTCGAGCTGGACGCGGAGCCGTTGGAGCTGCCGATGGGGTCGCACGCCAGGGCAGCCAGTAACGCGCCGGCGAGCGTTAATATCTGCACGGTCCAGCGACCCTTCCGCCAGTTTCGGCTGGTTTTGTTGGTTCGCGGCCTGGCGTGCATGGCGCGGCGTATACCACGACCCGAGAGCCGCACCAGCAACCCGCGCTCGGCGCTGAAAGCGACTTCGCATCACTCGAGAGCATGGCCTATGCTCCCGCCATGGTGCGCGAGTGGGGATCCGGCGTTGAGTGGCGCTCACGCGGCGTGATTGTCGGTGTGGCGACGCTGCTGGTTGCCGCCTGCGGCGGGTCCGCGGTCGCTGACTTCAGCGACGCCGGGAGCGCTGGAGCGGGTGGGGGTGAGGTGGATGCGCAAGGCGGATCCGCCGGCTTTGGAGGCACCACGCCCACGCACGACGCGGGCAAGGACTCGAGCGGGGGGAACGCCGGGGTCGCTGGCTCCGAGGCCGACAGCGGATACGTCGATCCCGGCTGTCCCGATGCGGCGCCTCCGGAGCCGGACCTGCAGTGTGACCCGTACGCCGCAAACCCGGGCTGCGCGCCAGGTGAGGCCTGCTATCCGTACGTGATCTACCCTGGCTCGGTTTGCGAGCAGGAGACCTACGGCACCTACTGCGTGCCTGCGGGTGTGGGCGAACAGGGAGATCCGTGCGGAGGCGGTCCGTGCGCTGCGGGCTTCGTGTGTGTCGTGACGGGGCAAGGCAACCAGTGTGTGCAGCTGTGTCAGCTGCAAGGGGACGATGGCTGCCCAGCTGGGCTGTTCTGTCTCCCCGTGGATGTCGAGGGATTCGGCGGATGTTTCTAGGAAGGCGCGGGCTGCGCCGTCGCAGCTCGCTGTTGCTCGCGGTTGGCGGCGCTCTATCGGTGGCTTCCATCCAGGTGGCTTGTGGCTCCCGCACGGGCCTCCACGGTCCCCCGTCGGACCCAGACGCGGGGGTCGACGGAGCGACCGACGCGGGCCCTGATGGTCCGGAGTGCACCACCGACGACGACTGCGTCCCCAGTGCGCTGTGCGTGACTGCTCGCTGTTCTGCGGGGCGATGCGTGGACGGAGAGATCACCTGTGACGACGGGGATGAATGCACCGCGGACAGCTGCAATCGCGACAACGGACAGTGCGAGTTCAAGCCCGTGGTGCGTGACGAGGACGAGGACGGGTTCTACGGGCCGCGGCCCGGCTACGCCGCAGGGGAACCCGGTTCGTGCGGCGACGACTGCGATGACACCTCTCCGCTCGCATTTCCGGGGGGAGAGGAGCTCTGCGATGGCGTCGACAACGACTGCAACGGCGTCGTCGACGACAACGCCCGCTACGTCCCCGCCGGGGGTGGCGACGTTCGCATCTCGGGCCCCGACCTGCGTCAGTCGGGTGGCGGTGGCTTGGTCTACGCCGAGACGAACTACGTCGCGACCTACACGGGGCAGCTCACGCACTGGACGGACTTCGCCCAAGGCATCTCCGACGACGGTTCCCCGCTCGCGACCTTCCCCGAGACCCCCATCACCAACGTGAACAACGACAACTTCACCGGCCCAGTCGTCTGGACCGGCGCGGTGTACGCGACGGTGTGGGAAGACCGGAGGGACGCAGACTACGAGATCTACTTCAATCGCTTCGATCCCGGAGGAAATAAGCTGGGTCCCGATGTCCGGGTCAGCGATGCTGCCGGCTTCAGCCTGAACCCGGCGCTGATCTGGAACGGCAGTCAGTACATCGTCATGTGGCAGGAGGAGCGCGCTTCGGTGTTTGCGCTCGTCGGGCGCGTCCTGGACTCCGAGGGTAAGGCGGTCTCCGAGGTCAACCAGTTCACCCTGCCGACGGAGATCGCCGAGTCCCCACGCATCGCCGAGGGGGAGCGTCGGCTGGGCGTCGCGTTCAACATGAACCAGGGCATCGGTCAGGAGATCGGCTTCCTCACCATCGGAGCCGATCTCGCCGAGAGCAGCGCGACGCGTCCCAGCTCCCTGGACGCAGACGCGGTGGATCCGAGCCTCGTCTGGCTGGGAGATCGGTTCGTGGTTGCCTGGGAGAAGCGGGACGTGACACCCGGCGATGCGATCTGGGGAGCGCTGGTGGACGAGGACGGCAACGTCCTGCGGCCCGCCACGCCGCTCACCAGCGGCGCGAGTTTCGCCCGTTCCCACGCCATGATCCCGCTGGGCGACCGCTTCCTGCTGGTCTGGGCTGACGATCACGACGGCAACTACGAGCTGTACTCGAAGATGCTGAGCAACGATCTCGAGGAGCTCACCGGGCGGGAACGCATCACCTTCGACGGCTCTGACAGCGTGGGACCCATCGCGAGCTTCGGGCCAAACGGAGACGTTGGGGTGCTGTTCGACGATCGGCGAAGCGGGGCGTGGCAGACGTATTTTACGCGGCTGGAGTGCGCGGCGGG
>JAGQIY010001504.1 GCA_020430865.1 Myxococcales bacterium | reverse complement strand
TCAGGTGGAGGGACGGGCACTGGTGGCGCTGCCGGCAGCGGTGGCACGGCCGAAGAGCCGCCCATCGACTGCGAAGCAAACCTGGGACTGGCCGAGGGCACGGTAGAGCAGACCAGCTTCTCGCATGTGGACCACGCGAACTACAGTTTTGGCATTGGGAACGCGGCTTACGCCATCGACTCACGCCTCGATGCGGGCCAAGTGTGGGCTTGGAGCTCCGCGATAGAGACCCCCGGCACCGCCCTCGTGCAGACCTCTGAGGCGCTGTACTGCGCGACCTCGAGCTGGCCAGGCTACAGTCAGACGATTCCACGCGCCGTGCTCGTGCTCTCAGACTTCAGCCGCCTGGGCAGCTGCGACATCCAGGCGGGCACGCCGGACACCCTCGAGCTCTGCTACGCGCGCAGCAAATACTACGACGGCGATGGCTGCACAGCCGAGGGCGAGGTGAAGCTGTGGGGGAGCGTGGACGGTCAAGCCGTCGACGAGACCTACGGCACGGTGGGCACGCTGCTTGGGGACGGCGCGCCGGACGGCCTTGCGGTTCCCACCAACGAGCTCCTCGCCGCACGCATCGCCGGGGAATGGCAGGTGTTTTGCGTCGGGGAAATCACCGATCATCCCGAGGTGATCGGCGGGGAGCGCACGACCTTCAAGGTGAAGAAGCTCGGCACTTGTGGCGCCAACCCGGTGTCCGGCGAGTTGGCTGCCTGCATCTTACCCCAATAGCCAGCGTTGCCCCACGGCAATGCTTTAGTCGTCGTAGTCTTCCTCCTCCCCCTCATCGTCGTCTGCATCGTCGTCTTCATCTTCGTCCTCGTCTGCGTAGTCGTCGTCTTCGTCGCTCTCGTCGGCGTACTCGTCCCCGTCCTCGTCAGCATCCCCACCGTCACCCAGCTGCCAGGCTGTCACGAGGTCGAAGACCGCGCCTTCTTCCTCGCTGTCCAGCCCGTCAGCTGAAGCAACCGCCATCGCCTCGTTCGCGATCGACGCGAGCGCCTCCGCCGGTAGGAATTGGCCAAGCAGCTCAATCGACTCGACGACGGCGTCCTCGCTCAGTTCGTCGAGCGCGTTGCGCAGTCGTAGGGCATGTAGCAGTAGCCCTCGTCACCCCAGTCCTCGCCCAGGAGTTGCGCACGATGAAGACCTTGTCGGGGTCCGAGTACCCGACGCACAGCATCGCGTGCCCGCCGTGTTCCGCGCGCTGCTTCTCGACCGCCTGCCGATGGAAGGGGACGAGCTCCTCGCCCTCTATCCGCGAGGCAACGAGGTAGAGATCCGGGGAGCTCTCGAACTCGAAGAACTCTTGGCGAAACGCGTGACTGGTGAAGTCGAGTTGAAACGCGCCGTCAGCGCCGACGGTGCCGAACGCCAGCAGGTCGTCGACCAAGGCGTCATCATCGACCACTGCGACGACCACGCCTTCCACACTTCCAGACTTCGCCCGCAGGCACCCCTCCACCCGGAACATGCCTCGACGGTATGTCGACCGCGGGAAATCCCGGAGCGAAATGTGTTTGACCGAAATGCTGAGTCGCCCGCTCGCAGAAACCAGCCTGATCCCAACGACGCGCGGGCCTCCAGTCGGGCACACGCAACCCCGCGCTCCCCTGGGAGCTCGCGCCCGCAGGCGCGATGCACAGCGGAGCGAGGGAATGCCAAGTAGGAAAAACCAGTGGCTTTTGCTACCGCAAGGTAACGCGAGCTGACACTCTTGACGCCTCGAGAGTAGCCTGAGGTCATGCGCTCGCTCAGCTCACCGCTTGGTCGCCTCGCTGGCCTACTGTGTTTCGCGACCGGCTGTGGAAACGTCGTCAGTGACCCCGCCGCCGCTGGGGGTAGCAGCGCCGTGGCAGGGAACGGGCCAGGCGGCTCGAGCATTGGTGGCTCGACTGGCAGCGGCTCGACTGGCGGCGGCTCAAGCGCTGGCGGTCCGAGCGGAGGCGGCGCGCAGCCGAGCGGAGGCACCGGCGCAGGGACCGCGGGCGGCACCACCGGGAGCGGCGGTCACC
>JAGQIY010001503.1 GCA_020430865.1 Myxococcales bacterium | reverse complement strand
CGCGGCGCTGGACCCAACGAGAGCTCGCACAAGCTACCGACCTGAGCGAAGGCCACGTGAGCCGGACCGTTCTGCGTCTGGAGGAGGCCGACCTCGTCACCAAGGTGGGCGGTCACATTGCGGTCCCAGACCCGGGCCTGCTCTTGAAAGCTTGGGAGCAGGACTATCAGGGTCCACATGAAGCCGTCCGGGCGCACGTTGGCGCGACGACGAACGAGGCGGTGCTCGACGCGGCGTTGGCTGCATTGCAGGAAGCCGGAATCCGATGCGCGGCCACAGGTCTGGCTGGCGCCTGGCGCCTTTTGCGCGTCATCGCCTCGTGTCCGTGCTGGTAGAACGTCTGCCCACTGCGCGCGAAGCATCGGGAATCGAACTCGGCGTGAAGGGGGGGCAACGTGGAGTTGCTCGTTCCGAGAGACAGCGGCGTCTTCTACGGCGCTCAGGATGGGGTCGCGAGTCCGGTGCAGGTCTACATGGACCTCGCAGGGGGGCCAGAACGCTCTGACGAAGCGCGGGCCGAGCTGCTCCAGCTCCTGCAGCAGAAGTGGGCACCATGACGACCGACCCACGCGCCGCTTACACCGCGGAGAGCACCGACCTCTCGGAACCGTCGCGGCCGCCCTAGGCGCCTACCTTGGAGATATCGTTGTCGTGGGCGGCATGGTGCCCTACCTCCTCGTCGACCAGGCGAGCGCCGACGACCCACATGCGGGGACGACCGATCTCGACCTCGCCCTGTCGATCAGCTTGCTCTCGAGCGGCTCCTACAAGAACCTTCCAGCGCTCCTCAAGGAGGCCGGATTCAAGCCAGAGCCCAATCTCTGGAAGTGGCGGCACACCAGTGGCGCCTCCATCGACCTGTTGATCAAGACCGACAAGGCAACCAAGGGCGACAACAAGACTAAGTGGCTCGTCCCGAACGAACTGACCGCTCTCGCCAACGAGTTCGTCCTGCTCGCCGAACGCGCGCCAAGGGGGTTCTCGGTGCTCGCCGGCACGTACCTCGACGGCGGTCAATGTCGGGAGGTGACTGTACGGGTTTGTGCGCCCGCCCCGTTCATGGCGCTGAAGGCGTACGCCCTGCAAAACCGGAAGAAGCCCAAGGACGCCTACGACCTCTACTACATGATGCGGCACTACGGTCCGGGCCTTGGTGTACTCGCGCGGGAGTACGCCGCTATCCTGAACCGCGGCCCGTTGGCCGAGCGCAAGCTGGCCGAACGCGGCTTGAGCTGGCTCCGTCAACACTACGAGGAGTTGAGCTCCCCGGGCCCGGCCGAGTTGGTGCGCTTCATGGGCGTACGAGGTGCGGAAGCCGACGAGCTTCGTGCCGACGCCTGGGGCCTTGGACGCCAATTCGTCAGAGGCGTTGAGAGCAACCTCGCTTGACTAGAGAGGCTTCGGTTCGTCGGGCGCCCATCGGGCGTTGGTCGCGTCGCTGTCGTTCCGCCTGCTGGACGGCTACGCTGGTGGAATGGAACAGACGCCCGTCGTGACTTCGCGCTCGCTTCCCGCGCTCTTGGCCCTGGCGCTCGCGAGCTTGGGCTGCGCGCAGTCGCATGGCTCGCTCAGCGACGGGGGAGCACGCGACACCTCGGGTGGCGGCGCGTGCACCACGGCTTCCGACTGCACCCTGCTGCCCGCCAGCT
>JAGQIY010001502.1 GCA_020430865.1 Myxococcales bacterium | reverse complement strand
TCTCACTGCCGCTGCACTCACCCTTGGCAGCGACGTTCATCCCGCGGCGTCCCGCCAAGCAGCTGTTCCAGTAGGTCACGCCATCACAGCCGCACACCGTGTCCCGCTGCTGCGTGCAGCCCTCGCTGCGTTTCTCGCAGCTCCCGGTGGCGTCGCCGCACTGGTCCTTCTTGCAGTAGAGCGCGGCGTCCTTGCAGTCAGCGTTGATCTTGCAGCCGGAGGCGCCACCGCTCCCTCCGGTCGACCCTGCGCTGCCCCCCGTGGCGCTGCCACCGGCCCCGTTGCCGCTCGTGCCTCCGGCTTGGGACCCTGCGCTTCCGCCGGTGGAGCTGCCCGCGTTCCCCGCGGATCCACCGCTCGTGCCCCCGCCGGAGCCGGCAGCGCCACCACCGTTGCCAGTGCCGCCGCTCGCAGTGCCGCCGCTCGCAGTGCCGCCGCTCGCAGTGCCGCCGTTGCTCGAGCCTCCCGAGGCCCCGCTGCTCGACCCCGCGCTACCTCCGGCGCCAGCGCTCGCACCGGCGCCATTGAACAGCGAGTTGTCCTCGCTCCCGCCACAGCCCGCCGCCAGAGCCACGCCGAGCGTCACGCTCACCGCCCCTAAGGGCCGAAACCAAGCCATAAGCCACCTCCCTGGTGGGCCAGTCTAGCACGCCCGTCGAGCGACTCCGACGCGGGGAAGGGCCCAGGATTGCCGGGCGTTTTCCCACTCGCACCGAGTCGTGCTAAGGCCCGACCCAAGGAGAATCGATGGCGAAGAGCCGGGAAAAGCTTCAGATCGACGTGCCCGACGCCAAGCGGGATCGCCCTCATTTCGGGCGCATCGGCGGCATCGCGGCCGCCGGTTTCGCCGTGGGACTGCTGCTGCCGGCGCTGACGGGTAAGCGCTTCGTGCCCGAGCCGCCTCCGGAGGACCGGATGCCCACCGCGGCCGAAGCGGAGAGCGCCGAGGAAGAGGAGGCGCCGCCGCCCGCCGCCAAGGCTGCGCCCGTCGACGCGCCCAAACCCGAGGCGCCCGACGACAAGGTCGAGACCGCGAGGGTGCAGCCCGGAAAGCCGCTGGTGCTGAGCTGTCGCGACAAGGCCGGCAACAAGGTCGACAAGTGCGACACCCTGGACCTCTCCAGCACGGTCGAGGCGCGTCTGCTCAACCTCGCCAACTGCGAGGGAACCGAGGACGCTGCTGGAACCCTGTCCATCGGCTTCGAGATCGACTTCGGGAAGAAGAAGATCGAGCGCATCCTGCGCGGCAAGAGCACGACCATCTCCGAAGCTCCCGCGCTCAAGCTCTACGCCTGCGCGGAGAAGGAGTTCGAGACGGCGTCCGTGGATGGCGTCGACCACGAGCACACAGCCTACACCGTGTTCTACAAGGCCCAGCTATTTCCACCCGGGAATAGACCTAGCGAGACGAAACCCGAGGACGAGGCCAAGGACGCGAGCGGCCTTGCGACGGTGGTGTGGAACGCTGCGGTCATCCGCGCGAAGCCCGACAAGGACAGCGACCGCGTAGCCAGCATCCTGCGCGGTACGCGCGTCACCGTGACCGGAAAGAGCGAGAACTGGTATCGCATCAAGTACGACGCTTCGGGTAGCGAGGGCTGGGTCTACAAAGACGCCATCGGCATGTAGGTTTCGAATGAGCCAACGCAGCCTGCGTCTCGCGTGCCTGGCGGCGGTCTTCGGATGCGCCGCGTACCCAGGGGTGTCCCTCGGACAGGGGGGTGAGGAAGCGACAGCTCCCGGCGAGGGCGAAGGGCCCGCTGCTGGCGCTGGACCCGAAGACACCCAGGACGCTGGAGCGACGCCTCGGCCAGCCGCGGATCCGCCCACGCGGACGGCCCCGCTGGTCGTCGCCGGACCTGGCGAGGAACAATCGCCGCCCGCCGTCGCCAAAGGCCAAGCAGGGCAGGAGCTCCACGACGCCCATTACCGTGTGAAAAAAGAAACCGACGTCTTGACCGTGCGCCGGAAGCGCAAGACCGGCGTGAAACCGCCCGACGACTTGCGCGCCGGGCTCTCCCTCGCCGCAGGGAGCGTGGCGACACCTGGCATCGACCAGGGATGGTACGGGCGGCTCGACTTCACCACCCTCGCAGGCAAGCGCAAGGGGCTCTTCGGAGGCGTCATTGGGGCAGACGCAGGCTTCGAGTACTGGACTTCTACCGGCGGCTCCGGCGGCGGTATCCCGATTGCCGTGGGCTTCGGCGCCCTCGGCCCGCTCTCCCATTTCGGCATCGACCTCGGCTTCGAGTTCTTGATCGACGATCGCGACGACGACCTTGGCTTCGGCATCTACGCCCCGTTCGCGCGAGGCAAGCTGGGTTTCGACTTCGGCTCGGTCATGATCCTGGCGGACTCCCAGATCCAGTATCGTTGGCAGTGGGGCGCCGACGACTACACCGACTACCGCCTGGGGTTGAACATACGACTGCTCGGCGAGCAGGATCCCCCGCCCCCGCGGCCACGCGCTCAGCGTCAGCGGACCGGCGATTAGGGGCTCACTCCGACCTCACCCGCACCCGCGCCGTGTGCTAGGAAATCGGGCATATGACCCGTCGTAGCGGCTCCAGCCCTCGGGCGTAAGCGCCTCGCCAATAGACGAGCAACAGCACGGACGCGGTCCAGGCGTCGCGCGTCGAGGCAGTACCAGCTCCCAAGCCGGCAAGTCAGGACGTCGTGCTGGTGACTGGACCGACCGACGATGGCAAGGGCATGAACGTGCTGCGCGCCAAGGACGACACCCTGCAGATCGGTGCGATGCGCCCTCTGGAGGAGGGCAAGCCAATCCTCGGGGAACTGGTGAAGCTGAAACCGCGGACGGAGTCACCAGCGTTGTTCGACGTCGAGACGCACCTCCCGAACCCGGTCCAGGGTAAGGCGAAACGTAGCGACCCGAGCGCACGCCCCACCAGCGCCGGACCCGCCCAGGTCGCGACCGACACCTACCGCACCGGCTGGGACCGCATCTACAGGCGCAGCGGTAAGAAGTCCTTGCCCAACTGAGCATGAAAGCCGCTCAGAGCGAGTCCAGCACCGGCTGTAACCGCCCCCGAGCGACGGCGAACGTGCAATCGAAGCCTCTACGCCGCGCGTAGTAGATGCTCGTCCCCCGCCAGGCATCGCCGGCACCGAATTCCAGGTGAACTGGCTCGGAGCGAGCTCCGCGAGCGGGCAGCCGCACTACGTCGACCACGAGAGCAGGCTGTCGGAAGCCCTCCTGAGGCCGCGGGCCACCGATGTGGAGCGCTGCCTCGGCGCGCGTCACGGAGAACGAGTCCATGATCTGGGCGACCTTGTCTGCGGCCAGCTCCCCCGACTCCAGCACGAAACGCTCGCCGTCCTTCTTGATCACCCAGGTCTGATCCCCGCGCTTCAGCGTGACCCGCTCGACCTCGTTCGGGTCCAGCATCAAGAGCGAGCGATCGATGAGCCAGGTCTCCATGGCCTGCTGCGTGGCCCTCGGCAGAACGAAGACCGCAGGATCGCCTGCCAGGCTGGCGTATGCCCCCCCGCTCGTCTCGGCCCCCACGACCAGCTCGTAGGTCTTCGCCTGCTTGTCTCCCTGAGGATACGTTTCGAGCTTGAGTCTCGCGCTGGGCTTGGCAAGGCCAAAGCTACCATCATCGTCGTCCGCCACCCAGCGCTCGGCGTTCAGCGTGAGCAAGCCGTCGACGAGATCACTGACGAGCCCTGCGTCATGGCCGAACTTCGGTGGCTTCACCAGATGGTAGGTGCCGTCCAGATCGCGGTTCAAGGTCTGGGAGATGTGACCAAAGGGGCTCTCCGCCTCGACGTGGACGCTCTTGAGATCCTGACGGTCGAGGTTCAGCACCTCACGCTTGCGCACCAGCGTGGAATCCGGCGCCAACAGGCGGGCTGCTTCACGCCCGAGCTCGAGCACGCCGCCATCCGCGTCGCGCTGGACGTAGACGTTTCCTTCGGCATCCGGCTTGCTGAAATGGATCCGATGCTCGACCATCCCCTGAGCGTCCTTGGCCACGACGCGCAACACGACTTCGCCAGCAGGCGGCTTCAAGCCGAGCTTCTCCAGGTCGGGCTCTAGGACCAGCTCCCCCAGCAGCTCGGTGATCTGCTTCAGGCGCTCGTTGCCCAGCGCTCCGTCGATGTCTCCGCTCTGCGGAGAACGCATCGTGAACCCGTTGTCCTTGCGCAGGATCTCGAGCTTCCGCTTGCCTTGCTCGATCAGGAAGCTCTCGACCTCGTCAGCGCGCACAGCGAACGGATGGCGATCGACCAGGTCCTTGGCAGGCGTGGCCAGGCCTCCCATCAGGCTCTTCGGAACACAGCCCGCCAGCGGATCCGGATCACGTCGCAGAGCGACCATGCCTTTTCCGCCGGGACATTCCCCGCCCACTTCGAGCGTGGCGATGGCGCTGGTATCCTTCTTGGGCACCATGCGAATGCGCACCGTCTCGGCATCCTTCAGCAGCGATTCGGCCTGCTTGACGTCCAGGAAGCTCTCTGCGTTGAGATCCGCGAACTGACCGAGCACGTGATCGAGGTTGGCCTTGTCGACCCGCAGGTTGCCCTGCATGCCGTCGAAGCGCCAGCCGTCCCATGCGTGCTCGCCCGTCGGACGCACGAGTCTCCTCTCCCCCCCTACCCCGTCCAGGATCAGCGTCTTGAGCGCGACGGAAAGGTAAGGAACGAGATCTCGTGTGCGGAAGTGGGCAGCGTCCTGATCCAGCTGCGCGACCAAGCCCTTGCCGATGATCACGACACCAGGATCCGGAACGCCCTTGCCTCGCACCTCGAGGTACGCGCTGTCCGCCGGGCTCACCGCGCTCTTTCCGAGCAGTAGCTCGTACTCGATCGCGCCCATCTGCATGCGAATCGTCAGCCTGGGCTCTTCGAGCCCGAAGCCCGCGCGGTCGACCTCCTCCGGCTTGATACGCCGAGCGACCTCGGCGAACTGCAGCGTGCTCACGTAGTCGTCGACTTCACCGTCGTCCGCGCGTTCCTGATAGGGCTGCTCGAAGGTCCAGTGGTCGATCCCGGAATCCGCAGGCTGACTCCGCACCAGCACGACGTGCTCTTTTCCACGTAGCAACTCAAGGCGCGTGACCTCTGGCTCCCGAAAGGCCTTCAGCACGTTGTTCTCCCGTGCCTTCTGCTCGGTGGTCGTGACACTACCTCGCGTGACGACGAGAGTGACCACCAGACCGAGCGCGATCACGGCGAGGACGATGTTGGAGAGGTGACGCTTGATCAGGCTCACGCGTCGTCCTCCTCGCGGCGCCGGGATTTCCGCTCCGTGCTGCGGCGACGGTACATCACGAACCCGCCGAGCAGCAGACTCGCCAGGGGCATGTACAAGAGGACGTACTGTGCGACGTCGCTCTGCGACTCTTCGGTCAGGTTCAGACCGACGTCGTGGCTCTGCTTCTCCGGCACGTCCACGATGGGCGGTCTCGCTGCCAGCCACGATAGCGCGCTGGTGACGAAGGCGGCGTTGGGAGCGAGCGCGGGAGTCCGCCAGTTGTCGTTCAGCGCAATGCTCGTGGTGCCGACCACGACCATGCGCGGACCATGGCCAGCGTCGTCGCCCTTCGGCTTCGGCAGCTCGGAAGCGAGCGCTACGGGGAACGGACCGCTCTTCGAGGCGTCGCTCTTGCTCGGCGGCTGCCGCGCCTGGAGGAAGCTCTTCACGTCCTTGATGGTGAACGCCGACACGCTGGAGCGGGCGAGCACGTCGGCGGTGCTCGAGGGCGTCTTGCCCAACGACTGAGCGATCTTGAAAATCAGCGGAGTCGTGGTGTCGTCCTTGGTGGAGAACAAGCCACGCGTGATGTCGTGTCGCGAGGCCTCGGCCAAGAACACCTCCCCGGTGGCCGTCAGCTTGAGCTTAGGAGAGTCTTCGATCACGAGGTCGTTGCCGAGGGTGATGCCCGCTCGCTCGGTGAGCGACTGCAGCCCGCTGGGCAAGATGCGAGGCTCGTCGTCGGAGAGCACTGGGTTCAGGAGCAGCAGCACGTTGCCTCCTGCGACGAACCAGCGCTCGAGGGCGGACACCTCGTCAGCTTCCACCGGTACCTGAGGCGCCGCCACGACCACCTGGCAGTCGACGAGCTGCTTGCTCCAGTCAGCGTGGGTGAGGTCCAATGTCTCGGTCTCGTAGTTGTCGTGTTGGATGCGGAACTTCAGCTCCGCCATTCCGTCGCCAGCACCGGAGTCGATACTTGGTTCGTTGTGGCCCGAGGTGAAGCACACTCGCGTCGTCTGAGTGCCAATGACGTTCCGCAGGGCAACGGTCAGCGCTTGCTCGAGCTTCGGCTTGACGGCTCCAGACTCGTCGTAGGCGATGATGTCATCGGCGGTGATGTACCAGTGCTTCTTGCCCCGAGCGACCACGAGCGCCGTCTCGGACACCAACCGTCCCTCGTCCGTGGTCATCTCGTTGATGTCGTACTGCTTCTGCAGGGCGAGGAACTCTGCAGGGTTCTGATCGGGATCGACGTAGCGCACGCGGAGCTGCCGCGTCTCGGCGCTGTACGCGGTGAGCATGTGTTCCACGCTGACTCGCATGTTGTCGCTGCGAGACAGAAACACGATGACGTCGATCGGTTGATCCAGGTCGTGCAAGGTATCGAGCGTCGGCTGACTGAGCGTGTAGAGCCCAGCGCTGGTCCAGTCCCAGCGCTTGTAGAAGCGGCTCACCAGCAGGTTCAGGCTGACCGCGATCAGCGCCGCGCTGAGCACGCCCACCGCAGTGAACACCCGCGCTCCCCGTCGAGGTGATGAGAGCCTCGACCCGGGTGGCTTGGACTTGCGCCCTGGGTCGCCGCTCTCCCCCTCCTCGACCTCCGACGCCGACCTGGCCTTCTTCGCCTGCTTCTTCGTGGGCTGGTCCGTCTTCCCCACCCTGGCTGCGCTGGGCTTGTCCCGTGTCGGCTCTCGCAGCTTGGACGACTGCCCCGACTTCTTCTTCTTGGCAGCCATCAGTCCCACCTCCAGGAGTCCACCACGCGGGCGGTGAGGAACAGCGGAAGCCCCATCAAGCTCAGGTCGAAGACCACCCGGCGCAGGTCGACGATACCCTTGGAGAAGTCGACGAGCTGACTGAACACCGACACGTGGCTGCAGACATCGCGCAGCGGGCCTGGGGCGAACACGTACTCGCCGATGCCCAGGATGAAGAGCCCGAAGATGAACAGCAGCGAGAGGATGAGCGAGATGAGCTGGCTCTTGGAGACCGCGCTCATCAGCATGCCCACGGACAGGTAGGCGGCGCCGATGCCCAGGATGCCGAGGTAACTCGCGCCGACCACGGGCCAGTCGACGGTGCCGGTCTTGCGCAGGATCACGACGTAGAGCAGGGTCGGTACCCAGATCAAGACGTAGGTCGTGAGCGTCGCCAGGTACTTCCCCAGCACCACGCCCCAAGCGGACACCGGGGCAGTGAGCAGCGTCTCGATCGTTCCCGAGCGGCGCTCCTCCGCGAACAGCCGCATGGTGAGCGCTGGACAGAGGATGATCAGCGAGATCGGGATGAAGATAGACTGCCCGAAGTACGCCGCGACGGGACCGTAGTCGATGCTGGCGCCGCTGAAGTTCGCGAAGTGCTCGACCATCAGATAGAAGCTGACGCCTTGGATCATCAGGAAGACGAACAGCAGGATCCACGCCAGCGGTGACACCCACAGGCTCAACATTTCCCTGCGATAAATTGCGAGGAAGCCGCTCATCCCTCCTCCACCCCGGTCAACTGAGCGAAGACGTCTTCGAGACTCGCCTTGCGAGGAGCAGCCTCCCTCACCCCGATCCCCAAACCCACCAGCTCACTCACGATCGACTCGAGCACCGCGCCGCCACGCTCGGGCTTGATGAACTCGAAGCTGATCCGAGTCAGCTCCCGGTCGGCGTCGGCCTGTTGCTTCACCCGCTGGATGTCGTCGCGCTGCTTGAGTAGTGGAAGCGCCTTCTGCTCGGGGTCACGCAGCACCAACACAGCGGCGTCCGCAGCACGCAGGGCACGCAGCTCTTCGATGCTGCCCTGTGCGACCAGCCGCCCCCGATCGATCACGAGCGCGCGATCACACGTGGACTCCACTTCCGGGAGGATATGTGTCGAGAGCAGGATGGTGTGCTCGGCTCCCAGGCTCTTGATCACCCGCCGCACCTCACGGATCTGGTTCGGGTCGAGTCCGGCGGTAGGCTCATCCAGGTTCAGCAGCGGCGGATTTCTCACCAGCGCGTCGGCCAGTCCGACGCGTTGGCGGTAGCCCTTCGAGAGGTGCTGGATCAACGTGTCCCGCATCTCCGTCACCACCGCGAGTTCCATCGCGCGCTCGACGGCGGCCTTGCGTTCCTTGCGGGGCACGCGCTTGAGATGCGCCCGGAAGCCCAGGTACTCCCCCACTCGCATCTCCGGGTACAGTGGCGACGACTCGGGCATGTATCCGATCTGGGCGCGCGCCTGCTCGGAGGCGGTCTGGATGTCGAAGCCAGCGATCTCGACACGCCCCTCCGTTGGCCCGAGGAAGCCCGCCAGCATGCGCAGCGTCGTGCTCTTTCCCGCGCCATTCGGCCCGAGAAATCCAACGACCTCGCCCTTGCCGACCTCGAACGACAGGCGCTTCACAGCAACCACCGTGCCGTAGTCTTTCGTCAGGTTTTCGGCGTGGATCATCCGAGGCGGCCATAGCACGGCCAGCCCAATCCGGGGACCTCCCGCCCATGTTTGCCTGCGCGGCGGGCGTGAGCAGCGTCGATCCCGCGGCGACTTGTCCGGCCCCGCCCGAGAATGCGAGAACAGCGCCATGCGTGATGGTGTTGGAGAACGCTCGAGACTGGCCGAGACTGGCCGGCTGAGCCGGTTCGCTCCCGCGGTGGTCCTACTCCTGGGGCTCGGCTGCTCGTGCTCGCACGAACGTCAGGAGACCGCCAAGGCGCCCCCGTCCCCCCCCGCGAAGGCGGCGAAGGCGCCGGGGGTACCGAGCGCGTCTGCAGCAACGCCTGCACCGTCGACCACGACGGACGCGAGCGAGGCGATGGCAGCTGCTCGCGCCGAACCGCCGCCGCCGGAACCCCCGGCGGACATGACCCGCATCCCGGCCGGTCCATTCACCATGGGAGCCGACAGCGGGGGAGAACAGGACGAGCACCCGGCGCACGTCGTCACGCTGGGCGCATACTGGCTGGACAAGACCGAGGTGACCAACGCCGCCTACCGCGAATGCATGACGGCGAAGGCGTGTCGACCCTACAAGGCTGGCCCCTGGGCGACCTACGGAGCGGACCGCGCGTTCCGCGGCGACCAGCAGCCCGTGGTGGGAGTCAGCTGGGAAGATGCGAAGACTTTCTGCGAGTGGAAGGGCAAGCGCCTGCCGACCGAGGCCGAATTCGAGAAGGCCGCGCGCGGACCAGGCCCCGGGGGCGGAGCAGAGGACCGCACGTTTCCTTGGGGTAACGATAAGCCAGACGGTAAGAAGCACGGCGTGTGGGGCCGTCAGGTCACCGAGAACGTGGGTTCCTACCCGGAAGGCGCTGGCCCGTACGGGAACCTCGACATGGCCGGTAACGTATGGGAGTGGATGGCTGACTACTACGACCCCTACGCCTACCGGCGTGACACGGCGGATCGCGGCGTTCCGGGCAGCTGCGAGCAGATCAGGGCCACCCAGGACACACTTCGGCGCGAGGGTATGCAGGGCTTCACCGGCACAAACCCAATCCCCGAAGGCTGCGACCGGGTGCTACGCGGAGGCGCGTTCAACTACCACACGCGGGGGCTGCGGGTGACCAACCGGGTCCACCACCCTGGCACCTGGAGACTGGTGATGGCTGGTTTTCGCTGTGCCCAGACGGAACCGGGAGCAGAATCCCCGAGCACCGAGGAGACATCCGAGAAACGCGACGCGGAGTAGCTCAAGTCCACGCGAAAACGACCGTCCATGGAGTTCGTTCCGGGATGTCATCCTTCGCTGCCAACTCCGAGCCACCGACGCCACGCGTCCGTCGATCGACCTCGCCTCCGGCGGCGTTCGACGCGGAGCCGCACAGCCGTATCGTGAGCTTGCCCAACCCGACTCCGCGCATGACTCATGGCGAGTCGGCGATGGGCTTCGTCCAGATCTTCCTCGCGTCACCCATGCCGATGAGCATCCTGCGGCTGGCAGACCACCGATTTCTCGACGCCAACGACGCCTTCCTCGAGCTGTTCGGGTTCAGGCGCGCGGATCTGATCGGACATCGCCCTGCCGACGTTGGACTGTGCCCCGAGGTGTGCTTCACGGCACAGCAAGCGGAGCAGCTCGGGCAGCGTGGGTTCCTCAGCAACCTTCAGGTCTCCTGGCTCACGAGCCGTGGCAGGCTCCGCCACCTCAGCACGACTTGTCAGATGATCGAGGTTGGTGGTCAGGCCTGCGTGCTGGTGGTGCAAGAGGACGTCACGGAAGCCCACGCCGCGCAAGTGGCCTTGACGGCCTCGGAGGCACGTTTCCGCGCGGTTTTTGATGAGGCGAGACTGGGCATCGTGATCGTGGACCGCGCGGGGTTCATCCTCAGCTACAACAACGCGCTCGCTGGTGCCCTGAAGGTTAGTCGCGGGGAGATCACCGGTGAGCTGTTCGCCGAGCAGATCCACCCCGATCATCGCGCGGATCTCGACGCCTTGCTGCTGGGGGTGTTCGAAGACGCGGCAGAGACCGGCAACCCGGTCTGCGTGCGGGCCAGCACCAACGACGGCGAGAAGGTGTGGCTCGAGGTTCAGGGGTCTCGGGTCGAGGAAGAAGGCGAACCGCGGGGCGTTCTACTCATCGAAGACGTCACCGAGCGCAAGCAGATGCAGATGCAGCTGGAGGTCGCCAACCGGTTGGCCTCCCTCGGCACCCTCGCGGCGGGCGTCGCCCACGAGATCAACAACCCCCTCGCGTACATCACGGCGAACCTCGACTACGTACTGGAGGAGCTGGCGCGCATCCCCGAGGGCGCGCTGAACCCAACCGTCTTGACCGAGCTCACCGACGCCACCCGGGAGGCCAAGGCCGGCGCCGAGCGCGTGCGAGCCATCGTCAGGGACCTCAAGACCTTCTCCCGAGAGCACCACGATCAGAGTGGAGCGGTCGATCTCTCCCAGGTGTTGCGAGGCGCCCTGAACATGACCCACAACGAGCTGAAGCATCGAGCGACGCTCGAAGTCGACGTACCCGCTGGTCTGTGCGTCGAGGGCAACGAGTCGCGGCTCTCCCAGGTCTTCATCAATCTACTGGTCAACGCGGCTCAGGCGCTGCCAGTCCGGGCCCTGACCGACAACCACGTACAGGTCCGGGCCGAGGCCCAGGGGGACTTCGTCGAGGTCACCGTAGAGGACAACGGCTCTGGAATCCCTGCGGAATCAATGAGCCGCATTTTCGACCCATTCTTCACCACGAAACCCGTCGGCGTGGGCACCGGCCTGGGCTTGTCGATCTGCCACAGCATCATCAAGG
>JAGQIY010001501.1 GCA_020430865.1 Myxococcales bacterium | reverse complement strand
TTCTCTTATGGAAATTGACCGGGGAGTTCAAGAGCTCGCTACCGAGTGTGGATCCCATGGGGCTCCTCGACCTGAGCACGGGCGACTACGCGGAGCCCCTGCTGGATTTTCTGGGGGTGAGACGTCACCAGCTACCGACGCTCGTCTCCGCGGGGGTCCGCGTCGGAGCCCTCACCCAGTCCGCTGCTGCGCTCTGCTGCCTGCCCGTGGGCTTGCCGGTGATCAGCGGCGCCGGCGACGGACAGGCGGCCGGGCTCGGCGCCGGGATCCGCGGCGCCGGCGAGGCCTATCTGAACCTGGGCACGGCGCTGGTCAGCGGGGTGCTCTCCGAGGATTACCGCACGGATCTTTCGTTCCGCAGTCTGTTCGCCGCGACTCCCGCGTGTGACGCGGCGAAGAAGCTGCCGCCCTACTTCCTGGAGACCGACCTGAAGGGCGGCACCTTCACCTTCGATTGGCTGTGTGAACGTCTGCTCGAGCTCCCGCCCAGTGAAAGACCAGCGCAGCTACGCCGCCTCGCGCAGGCCGCGGCGTCCCTGCCCCCGGGCGCCCAGGGACTGATGCTCGTGCCCTACTGGAACGGCGTCATGAACCCTTACTGGGATGACGACGCGAGCGGCGTCCTGGTCGGCCTACTCGGTCACCATGGTCAGGCCCACGTGTATCGCGCCATCGTCGAGGGTCTGGCGCTGGAGCAACGCCTGCACACCGGCGCGGTCGAGGCCAGCGCTGGCCCGATCGACGGACTCGTCTGCATGGGCGGGCTCAGTGAGACTCCCTGGATCCGACAGCTGTTCGCTGATGCGCTGAACAAGCCCATCGTCGCGGCTGAGAGCCGAGAGGCGACCTGTCTCGGTGCGGGCATCCTCGCCGCCTGCGGGGTGGGTGTGTTCACCCGCTCTGGTGACGCCATCGAAGCGATGACCCGCCGCGGAGAGCGTCACCTCCCCGGCGCCCAGGCAGGCCGCTACGCCGAGCTGTTCGAGGTGTACCAAGGGCTATACCCCGCTCTCCGTCAGGCCCAGCGGCGCCTCGCAGCCCTGCGGCACTGAGATGAGCACGGAGCCCGCGGAGCTCAGCGGCCTTCGACGCCCCTTCCCCAGCTGGCTCGCCTGGCCAAGTCGAGCCTTGCGCTATCGCGCGCACGTGAGGCTGTACGCTGCTGCCACGCTGATCCGCCTCACGCTGCCGGATGCGATGAGCAAGGCGTGGTTCCCGGAGGTGCTGCTCCACTGGCTCGGCGCGCTGGTGCTGCTGGTGAGCGGTAGCCTGCTCGGCTGGGCGCTGTGCCTGCTGGCGATTCTGGTCGAGTTGTTCACGCTCTCCGATCAGCTGACGCAGACCGCCTACCTGGGCCTCGTCGCGGCAGCGGCGATCGGCTGCTTCATCGGCGACGCCGCCGGTCGCCCACGGCGGATGCTGGTGAACCTGGCGAGCGTCGTGCGCACGCTGACCGTCGGCACCTATTTCCTTGCGGCTTTTCACAAGATCAACCGGGACTTTCTCGACCCCGGCGTGAGCTGCGCGTCAGGCGGCATGCACGTGCTGGCACAGCACTACGGTAGCAGCGCGCTCGCCAGCGCCGCAGAGTGGCGCCTCTGGCCCTACCTCTTCCTCGCCGCAGAGTTCGGCCTGGTGGTCACCGCGGTGGTGCGACCCGCATGGGGCGCGATCTACGCCGCCTTGCTACATCTCCCTCTCACCATCATCTTCGCCCCCGCCTTCGCCTTCACCATGGCGTCAGGCTGGGTGACCCTGCTGAGCGATGACGAACTGCGCCAGCTCGGAGGCACCCTGCGCGAGCGCTGGCGCACGGTGGCCGCGGCCGGTGCGATCCCCATCATGCTCAGCCTGGGGCTCCCCCCCTACGACCGCTGGCAAAGCGACCCGGATTGGTGCATCAAGGAGGCGCTGCTGTGGCTGGTGCTCGCCTGGCTGGTCGTCGCCTACATCAGGCGGCGGCGGAGCGGCCTGCCTCCCGAGCGCTGGTTCGGCGCCTGGCGCGAGCTCTCGGCCCCGGCGGCGAGACGCTGGGCGCTGGGCGCTGGCTCGCTCTGGTTGCTGAACGGCTTCACGCCCTACACTGGACTCAACTTTCAGCACACAGGCGCCATGCTGAGTAACCTGCGCGTAGATCGAGGTTGCTACAATCATATCCTGGTACCCGAGAACTATCGGTTCCGCGAGGAATATATTCGCCTCGACGAGGTGCACGTCGACGGCTACTCGCTGGATCCCGCGAGCTACCGGGATCAGCTGTACAACGCCGAGATCCTCGCGCCGCAGCTCCGCGCCTGGTGCCGGCGCTCGCAAGCGCGTGTGTCGCTCCGAGGCAGCTACGGCACCGAGGCCTTCGAGCTGGCGGATGCCTGTGGAAGCCCGCTACCTTGGCAGCCGACGTTGCCGCATTTCCGGCGTTTCCAGCAGAACCTGAGCCGTGAATGTCCGCAGGCTTGTGTGCACTGAGCCGAATCCGAGGTCGGATGTAACCGCGGCGAGCGAGGGCCGTACGCGGCCTGCATGTGGAGTTCCATCGCACGCCCCGGCCTGATGACCGCCGTCAGGACCTGCCTGGTTGGCCTGGCCCTGACTGGATGCGGTGACGGCGGCGCGCCCACCAAGGCAACCGGCGCCGGGGGCTCCGACCAAGGCGGTGCGGCGTCGGGCGGGGCGGGGAGCACTGGCGGTGTCGGCGGCGACCTGGGTCAGGGTGGCGCTCGAGCAGGCAGCGGCGGCGTGGGGGGAACCGGAGGCTCGGTCAGCACGCCGAGTTGCCCTCCAGGCGGTCCCTACGGTGACGCTGTCGGAGACGTCGTGCCCGACGTGACGCTCTACGATTGTGACGGCAACGCCACCTCGCTGCACGACCTGTGCGAGGCGCCGGTGAGCGTCGTCTACACCTTCGCCGCTTGGTGCCCCGTGTGCTGTTCCCATATGGAAAGTGGACGCCCGAATCAACTGCTCGAGGAGCATCGGGCCGCAGGGCTCGAGGAGTGGGTCGTCGTCACGCAGAAGAGCGATGGTTCGACGGCCGACGCAGAGCTGTGTGCGCTGACTCGCGACACCTACTCCCTCACCCCCAAGGTCCTGTTCGATCCCGACGACTCGCTGCGCAAGCGCGTGGGCCTTCAGGTCAACAGCGGTGGACTCGTGATGAGCGGAGGCGGTCGCATCGAACTCAAGGTTGGCTACGACTTCGACGCTGTCGAAGCCAAGGTGGGCAGCCTGTTGCCGGAGTAGCGCTCACTTTGCGCTGAAGCGGACCGAGTACGAAATCACCGTGGGTCCCTTGGCAGGCTTCTCGAACTCCACCGCCTTGAACACCCCGACCACGCAGTCCCTGAACGCCTGGCCCTTCATCGAGGTCCGTGGCTGCGAGACCTCCGGGTGTCCGCCGCCGCGGCCGATGCGCAGGTCGACACCGAAGATCCCGCCCTTCATCGGGTCTTCCACTTCCTTGTAGCAGGCGCGCAGCTCGTCGAAGTGCTTCTCCACTGCCTCCCTGAATGGTGCCTTCTCGGCGTCGGTGTTCGAACCGCCCCCGACATGGAGCCCGATGTTCTTCACCACCACCTCCGGAAGGCTCTCGACGTCCTTCGGGGGGGGAGGCGGAGGAGGTGTCGGCTCCGGAGGCTCGGTCTCTGGGGTCGACGCAACCGCTGAGGACACGGGTTCCGGCGCAGGGCTGCCTGCGCCGAGGGTGACGAGGGCGATGTCGATGATGCCCTGTGCGCGCAGCTTGTCCATCAACTCCGCGACGTCGCTCAGGGCCATCGACTCGGCAACTTCTATCCGCACGGCAAGTGGCGTCTCCACGTTGCGGCGACCTAGCTCGTCGGCAACTGCCTGCGAGCTGACGACCGTCGTGCCATCGATGGCGAAGCCCGTGCTCTGCATGGATACGGTGACCGACGTCCTCGACGTGGCCTGCTCCGGGACGACGGGCGTGGGCGCTTGGGACTTCGCGCATCCACCCGCGAAGCTCAGCCCCAGGGCCACGGCGCACACTTCGATCCAGCTTGGTTTCGGCGCTCTCATGACGTCCGCCATGTAACACAGATCTCCAGCGTGGGGGTTCCCCGCCCGGAAAGCCCAACTGGCAGCTGACGTC
>JAGQIY010001500.1 GCA_020430865.1 Myxococcales bacterium | reverse complement strand
CGCTCACGAAATCGCCCAGCTCGCCACCGATCTCGAAGCGGAGGAGGTCGTGGTCGGGACCCATGGACGGCGAGGTGTCTCGCGCTTGTTGCTTGGCTCGGTCGCCGAGGGCGTGGTGCGCTTCGCTCCCTGTTCGGTCAGCGTCGTGCGGCCGAAGAGCGCACCGACGGAGCCCAAGATCGAGCCGGCTTGCCCCGACTGCGTCAAGGTTCGCAAGGAGTCTGGCGGAAAGCAGCTCTGGTGCGCCCGGCACATGGAGCATCACGGTCGACGCCACACGTATCACTACTCCGCCCGAGCATGGGGAGGCGGCTCGCGACACAGCGAGATTCCCTGAGGAAATTGATCGCCTGCGTGCCGCCTCGGTCTTGGGCGGCGCGGGCGCTCGGAGGTTCCGCGCCGTGGCGAGGCGCCTCCACCTGACCACGGCGCCACACCGACGCCCAGAGCTTCGGGCGTCCTCCGGGCGCCTGAAGGCACCTGGCGGTTTGCCAGCTCCTCAGGGGGAGCCGCAGGTGTCGATCGGGGGTAGGGCCTCGCATTCGAAGGGATGCGAGGCCCTTTTTTGTAGCTCTATGCCGCTTCCTGCTTGGGGCCTCGAAGCGTCAGCACGGGGCAGGCGGCTCCACGCACCACGCGCTCCGCCACGCTGCCCATGAGGAGGTGGGAGAGTCCGGTGCGACCGTGAGTCCCGACGACGATCAGGTCATACAAGCCCGCGTTCGATTCCTCGAGGATGGTCTCGACGGGGGCGCCTTCCTCCACTCGCCACTTCACCCCGCTCGGATCACCGAGGGTGGTGCGGAGCGCCTCCAGCTCCGCCGTGGCGTCGTCCTGAGCGATCTCGCGCAGCGGGCGGTGTTCCCCGGCGTAGGTCCAGCCAACCAGGTCGGGGCGCACGTACTGCGAGCCCTCGAAGCAGTGCAGCACCGTGAGCTCGGCGTCGAAGCGTTTCGCCAGCTTCAGCGCCTCATCGAGGGCGCTCCTCGAGCAGTCGGAGAAATCGACGGGGCATAGGATCTTCTTCAGCTGGACCATGCAGGGGTTCCTCGCTTTCAGTGTCGCCCCCTGCGAACCTCAGGCCAACCCCCTGCCAACGTCTCATTCAGGTGCTGGCGTCGAGATGGATCGAACGGCGCGAGGAGTGGACCTTTGCCCAGCCAGGCTCTGGACTCGCAAAACGCGCAATCGCTGCGTAGCGCGCAACCTGCAGCGAAACCCATGCGTCGGGCAGGACTGGGACCGGTTGTTTATGCTCCCGTTTCGGGGGAAAAAAGTGCCCGGACTCCTGGCACGTCGCTTGAAGCGTCTGACTCCAGGAACCGAAATCAGGAGAACTCGATGTCTGTACTCACTCCGCTCTTCGACGAACACCGCCTCATCTTGCGAGTGACGGACGCGTTCGAGAACTACCTGAAGCAGCTGCCCACCGACTCAGCAGAGGTGCGGCAGGACCTGCACCGCTTCGTCACGTTCTACCGAGAGTTCGTCGATCTCGTGCACCACGAGAAGGAAGAGGCGGTGCTGATGCCCGCGATGGTGAAGGCGGGCTGCGACTGGGACAGTGCTGACTTCGAGCACCTGCGCAAGGATCACAACCAAGAGCGCTACTTGATGCGGGTGATCCGTCAGGCGGCGGCGCAGCGAGGGCTGTGGACCGGCGAAGATCTGCGCCACTTGAAGAGCGTCGGCCAGGAGCTGGTCGACTTCATGCGTGCCCACGTCGATCTGGAGAACTCCAAGATCTACCCTGTCGCCATGGAGCTCCTGCAAGGCGAGCGCGGCGAGCAACTCACCGAGGCGTTCCAGGACTTCGAGCGGGCGCGTCGCTCCCACGGCTACGACGGCTTCCTGAACGAGCTGGCTGAGGAGTTGGTGCGCGACTACTCAGGAGAGCAGGTCGCATGAACGAGCCGAAAAAGCTGCTGGTTCCCGTCGATTTTTCGCCCTGTTCGGCCCACGCACTGCGCTACGCAGCTTTCCTTGCGGAATCATGGGGCGCCGAGGTGGGGGTCGTCTATGTGTGGGAACCGCCGCTCACGCCGTCTCAAGATCCGACCGCCGACGTGCCCTACACGGCGCAGGAGTTCCAGTCTCAGGCAGCGCAGCGCCTGGACGCGGATCTGGTAGCGTTCATCGAACACGCCCAGTTCCCCGAGTCCGTCACCGTCACGCGCAAGACGCTGCGCGGCGATCCGAAGAAGCGCATCGTCGAAGAAGCCGTGGACGCTGACTACGATCTCGTGCTGCTCGGCACTCACGGTCGCAAGGGTCTCGAGCGGCTATTGCTCGGCAGCGTCGCCGAGTGGGTGGTGCGCCACGCCGACGTACCCGTGATGGTGGTGCCGCCGGAGCGAGGCAAGGAGCTCGCTGCCATCTCCGAGAGCCTCCCGGTGATCCCCGTCTGAACTGGTCCGAGGTACGGCGCAAGAGAGCCCCGCGGCCATGCTTGGCGGCGGGGCTCTTTGCTGTGTGGTGTCGCCTGCGGCCCTGGTCAGTTGACCTCCTCGGAGGGATCTTCCCAGTCCTCGTACTGCAGGATACCAAGGTCGGCGAAGCGTTCGCGTTGCCTCGAGGAAAGGAGGCCGATGCGCTTCACGGCGGGCACGATCTTGGCGAACAGGAGCTGGCGGAACTGCTTCTGCGCCTCGTTCTCGAAGGTGATGCGCATGCACTCCTCGACGGGCATGCCCATCTTCTCCCAGACCTCCTGGAACAGGAAGCGATCACGCATCAAGCGCGCGCCCTCGTAGACGAAGTCCTCGCGCTCGCGCACCTCGGACTCCTGCATGCCCTTGTAGTAGTCCGTGAGGGAGAGCACGCCGTAGGCGACGTGGCGCGCCTCGTCGCGGATGACGTGCTCGGTGAGATCCTTGAGCAGCGGCTCGAGCACGTTGTTTCGCGTCACTCCGAACGCGGCCAGCGCCAGACCTTCGACCATGACCTGCATGCCGAGCAGCTTCATGTCCCAGCGGCTGTCGGTGAGGATCAGATCGAGCAGCGTGCGCAGGTGTGGGTTGATCTCGTAGGAGAAGCCGACCTTTTCGTGCAGGTACTTGTCGAAGACCTCGACGTGGCGCGCCTCGTCAACCACCTGAGTCGCTGCGTACAGCTTGCTGTCCGTGTCAGGGACACAGTCGACCAGCTGAGCGGCCGCCAGCATCGCGCCCTGCTCTCCGTGCAGGAACTGGGACTGGGTCCAGGCGGTGAGCTCGGCTTGCAGGCGCTTCTTCTCCGTCTCGGTGAGCCTGTCGTAGAGCGACGAGCCGAAGAGCGGGTGCATGAACTCGGGCAGGTTCTGCGCCTCGAGATCGACGTCGATGGTCCAGTCGAGGTCGGACTCCCCGTTCCACTGCGAGACGAGGGCCTTGCGGTAGAGGCGCCCGAGCTCGGGGCGACCGTGCTCGTAGGTCCAGTTGAAGCTGATGGGCAACGACGCTTGCAGCGTCTCGAGTTCCAGGGGGCGGTTCATGCGTCACCTCACGGTTGATCGAGTTGTCTTGTGAGCGGAGACGGCGCTGCAAAAACCGGGCGCAAGGCCAAGATTGAGTTCCTCACCCCCGAACCCGGGCGAGTACTCCGGAAGATCGCTGAGGTTTCTCGAGGCGAGGTGCCATGCGCAGCAAACTCCGGTTCCTGCGGAGTACGCAGCGCTTGCCGGCTGTTGTCGCCTCTCGGAAGGGCCTGCGGGATCGTCGCGCGAAGGCTTCCAAAGCATTCGACAAGCGTGATGTGGAGCTGACCAAACGCTGACATGTGCTCGCTAGATGTAGCGACATGTCCCAAGCCTCCCCGAGCGCAGCTCCGGCTCTGTCTGACAACGAGCGGGTCGACTGGGTGAAGTCGATCCCCTTCGCCATCATGCACCTGATGCCCCTCGGCATCTTCTACTTCGGGTTCAACTGGCGAGACTTCGCGCTGTGCATCGCGCTGTACGTGGTGCGGATGTTCTTCATCACGGGCGCTTACCACCGCTACTTCTCACATCGCAGCTACAAGGTCGGGCGCTTCATGCAGTTCCTGCTGGCGTTCGGTGGCGCGACTGCGGCTCAGAAGGGACCCCTGTGGTGGGCTTCGCATCATCGCGTGCACCACAAGTACTCGGACACGCCCCAGGACGTGCATCCACCGTCTCGCGGCTTCTGGTGGGCCCACGTGGGCTGGATCCTGTGCCGCAAGTACGAGGACACCGATCTCAGCCGCGTGAAGGATCTCGCGAAGTACCCTGAGCTGGTCTGGCTGGATAAGCACTATCTGGTGCCGCCGACGATCTTGGCGGTGAGCGTGTTCCTGCTCGGCGGTTGGAGTGCATTGTTTACCGGCTTCTTCCTGTCGACGGTGTTGCTCTACCACGGCACCTTCACCATCAACTCCCTCACGCACCGCTTCGGAAGGCGCCGCTACGCGACCTCCGACACCAGCAAGAACTCCTTCTTGCTCGCGCTGATCACCCTCGGCGAGGGCTGGCACAACAACCACCACTACTACCAGG
>JAGQIY010000157.1 GCA_020430865.1 Myxococcales bacterium | reverse complement strand
TTATCGGTTTGAACTTCACGGCAGAAAGGCTCACCGCATGCGGAACCACGCCGAGTGGTATCGGACTGACCTTCCCGATGCGCTACTGACGCTACTTCGGGGAAGGGAAGACATTCTCAGGTGGCGTGCAGCCACGGCTGACCTAGCGCGGCCTCGGTCGGTTCTTGTGCCCCGGGGTGTGGCCCTGCCGACCGTTTCAGAACGGGCTCTGGTCGCTGCGTCGGGACTCCTACCCGTGCGCGAGGGTGAGGATCGGGTCTATCGCAATGTTTCGCGAGAAGTTGCCCGACGTATTGCAGAGAAGCTTGGGCTCAAGCTCGGGTTCGCGGACGGTCTGGAGCGGAGAGGAACGAGAAAGTGACTACGCCGATCGATGTGTTCGAGTCCTTGAGGGCGGACTTCTTTAGGTACTACGGCACTCCGTATCGATTGCGGTACCCGCACATCGAGAGCGAACGGCGGGAGCTGCTCGACACCGAGGGATCCACATGGAGAGAGCCGTGGATTGAGCCGGTTGTCGAGTACCGGCTCAGCGGATTGGGAGTGGACCAGGCGCTTCGCGACGCGGGCGGCGACGCGGACCTTGCGGAATTCGTCAAGTGCGGCCTAATTGGCTACCCGGACATCTTCAGACATCAGGCAGCATCCCTTGCGGCGGTAAGGACGGGGAAGAACGTCGTCGTTACTGCTGGAACAGGATCGGGCAAGACAGAGTCCTTTCTTCTTCCGGTCGTGGATGCGCTGCTGATGGAGTCGCGATCCTGGACAGGATCCTCGCCTGCGGGAGAACGGTGGTGGGCGATCAAGGATGCGCAGCATCAGGCGCAACGCGCCCGGGAACATGGGCGATTGCCAGGCGTCCGTGCCCTGATTCTGTATCCCATGAACGCGCTGGTCGAGGACCAGCTCGTGAGGCTTCGCAGGGCTCTCGACTCCGATGCTGCGCGTCAATGGCTCAAGACCAATCGCGGTGGGCATCGCTTCTATTTCGGTCGGTACACGGGCGCTACTCCGGTGTCAGGCCGCAGGGTGCGTTCGACCAAGACCACGCAACTGAAGCGAGCCCTCGTTGACGCGGAGGAGAGGTTCGATGCCTGGAGGCACGACGAGGAGAAGCGCTACTTCCTTCAAAGCCTCGATGGAGCGGAGATGCGGTGTCGATGGGACATGCAGGCTCATGCGCCGGACCTTCTAATCACCAACTACTCGATGTTGAACATCATGCTCCTTCGAGACATCGAGCACGGCATGTTCGAGCAGACGCGCAGATGGCTCGAGAGCGATCCAAACAACGTCTTCCATCTCGTGGTCGACGAGCTTCATATGTATCGAGGCACATCCGGGACCGAGGTCGCGTTCCTGGTTAGAAACCTTCTCAACAGACTTGGGCTGCACCCCGACAGTCCGCAGGTCAGGTTCATCGCAACTTCGGCGTCTCTGGGAGGCGATGCGGCGGGCCGCACGTACTTGACCGAGTTCTTCGGTGCGGCCGGGTCGAGCTTCGAACTCCTGGAGGGGGAACGGGTGGTCCCGGACGATCCACCCGTCTCGCTCGAGCGGTTTGCCGACATCTTCACTGCCTGGGGCGTCTCCGACGACGCCATCGATGGCGGTCAGGCACTCGAGGTCCTGGCTGAAAGTCGAGCCAAGGACGCAATCTCTGCCGCGGCGGAGCGCTCCTCTGACCTTGCCGGTCAGACGGTC
>JAGQIY010001499.1 GCA_020430865.1 Myxococcales bacterium | reverse complement strand
GGCGTGGTCGGCATGGATGGGATCGGCGCGTGGGACGCGCTGCCGGCGAACGAGAAGGCGAAGGTGACGACCAATACCTCGTTCTTCTTGCATCAATCCGTGGGGCAAGACCTGGAGGATGGCGCCGAGGCGAACGGCTTTCCCTTCGAGTATTGCACCAGCGGGTCGACGGACCTCGCGACAGGGCTCAACGGCGGCTTGTTCTCCACGAGCAACGGAGACCCGGCGGGAAAGATCGCCGAGTTTCGCTCGATGGCGCTGGCGAACGCCGGGAGCGGCCTGCGCGTGGCGATCATGAAGTTCGGCTACGCGGACATCGTGGAGGGCAAGGCCTCGGGGGCGCAGACGGCCTATCAAGCAGCGGTGGGCGACATCAAGGCTGCCGGCGTGCGCGTGCTCCACGTCACTCCCCCGTTCGTCTACAATGTCCCCGCGGAAAATGCGCCCAAGATGGCAACGCGCACCTGGATGATGGAGACGTTCAAGGACGACATCATCTTCGATCTGGAGGACGTGGAGAGCACCAACCCCGACGACGGCTCGCGCTGCGAGCGCGGCGGCTCATGGGAGATCTGCGACAACGTCCGCTCGACCAGCGGTTGCTCGAGCAAGTCCCAGGGCGTGGATGCCCCGTCAGGTCAGGGACACATCTGCTTCGATCCGCACGCGCAGCGCCTCTCCAAGGCGTTCCTCTACGCGATCTATCTCGCCGCGAAATGAGCCTCTCGAGGCCCGCGCTCGCGAGTCGGTCCAGGCGCTCCCCCCCCAGGACGGACGACCGGGCCGCGCGCCGATGGCGCACCGGCGATCAGGAGCATGTAACCAAGCTGGCGTTGCACCAGGCCGACTTTGGAGGTAGTCGGAGGTGTTATGCGTCGGATACTGTGCGCCTCACTCGTACTATCACTCACCGCGCTCGCCTGCACTGGTGAGGTCGGCGACTCGGAAGATCCGAGCGGCTCCGCCGGCGTCGCCAGTGACACGGGCATTGGTTCCGTGGGGAATGGCTCTGCGACGAACGCTGGAGCAGCGGGCAACGGCGGCTCCGGAAACGCTGGCTCCGGCAACACCGGAAACGGTGGCTCCGGCAACCGTGGATCCGGTAGCGCGGGCAACAACGGAAACGGTGGCTCGGCCAGCGGAGGTTCCGGAAACGCTGGCTCCGGCAACACCGGAAACGGCGGGTCGAGCAGCGCTGGCTCCGGCAACGCTGGCTCGGGCAACACCGGAAACGGTGGCTCGGCCAACGGCGGCTCCGGAAACGCTGGCTCCGGCAACACCGGAAACGGCGGGTCGAGCAGCGCTGGCTCCGGCAACGGCGGCAACGGCGGCTCTGGCGCTGGGTCGAGCCAGCCCGGCGTCGTTGGCGTCGATGGTGTCGCCGCCTGGGACGCCCTGCCCGCGAGCGAGAAGGCCACGGTCAACGGCTTCCGCAGCTTCTTCCTGCATCAATCCGTGGGGCAAGACCTGGAAGACGGCGCTGAAGCCGGCGGATTCCGCTTCGAGTACTGCACCAGCGGCAGCACGAACCTCGCCCAGGGCCTGAACGGCGGGCTGTTCTCCACCAGCAACGGCAACCCCGCGGGCAAGATCAGCGAGTTCAGGAGCCTCGCGCTGAACAACGCGAGCAACCTCCGCGTGGCGATCATGAAGTTCGGCTATGCCGACATCGTCGAGGGCAAGGCAGCCGGCGCGCAGGCTGGCTATCAGGCGGCGGTGGCCGACATCAAGGCCGCTGGCGTTCGCGTGCTTCACGTGACGCCCCCCTTCGTCTACAATGTCCCTGCGGAAAATGCGACGAAGATGCAGACCCGTAAGTGGATGATGGAGACGTTCCCGGGTGACGTGATCTTCGATCTGGAGGACCTGGAGAGCACCGAGCCGAGCAGCGGCTCGCGATGTCAGCGCGGAGGCTCCTGGGAGATCTGCGACTCCGTGCGCTCCACCAGTGGTTGCCCCTCGAGCGGTCAGGGCGTCGACTCCGCGTCCGGCCAGGGGCACATCTGCTACGATCCCCACGCGATGCGCATCGCGAAGGCGTTCCTCTACTCGATCTACCTGGCGGGGAACTGAGCCTCGCGGCACTCGGCGCAGGGTCGCCTGCCCGGGCTCGAGCTAGCTACTGCCATTTCAGCTCCCCCGTCTGCACCTGCGAGCCGAGCTGCAGAAAGAGCAGCGCCTTGAGCTCGGGGTAGCTCGCCTGCATCGCGGCGATGAGCGGACCCGATTTCGTGGCCTTCGCCACCTCGCTGTCGAAACGCTCGAGGTATCCCGCCGTCTGCTTCACCGCGGCGACGGTCTGCGGCGCTCCCTCCGCTTGATGCCCCGGCACGATGCGCTCGAAGCCCAGGGCCTCGATCTCCTCGAGTTGCGCGATCCAGCGCTGGCGCGACTCGTGGCTCGAGTCGGCGGTCCAGGCGTGGGCGTTGGAGAAGACCACATCGCTGGCGATCAGCGCGTTCGCGCTCGGCACCTTGACACCCGTGATGGAGTGGGTGTCGCCCTGCATGCCTTCGACCAGCGGCAAGCTCTGGCCGTCGACCGTCAGCTCGCCCTGGATCACCTCGGGCATGATCGGTTCCCCAGGGAATTCATCCTTGAGCATGCCAGCTTGAGCTTTGGCCTTGGCCGCGGCGGTCTTCTGCATGAGCTCGACAGTGCTGGCGGTGGCCACCACGCGGGCGTCGGGGAAGCGCTGCTCGAGGACAGTCGCGCCGAAGTAGTGGTCCGGGTGCGCGTGGGTGATGAAGACGTAGGTCAGCTTGCGACCACTGCGCTCCACGGCGTCGGCCACGGCGTTCGCGCCGCTCCTGGTCCACTGCGCGTCCACCACGACCACCTCGGTCTCGCCAAGCACGAGCGTGGAGTTCACGGCCCCTCCAGCGTCTGGGGAGGTCACCACCTGGAGCGTCAACGCCGCCGCTGGTTCCGCCTCTGCCGCAGGCTCCAGGGTCGGGGGTGAGGGTTCTTCCGCTGCGTGGCTGCCCGATGTCTCGGGCTCCGGGCTCGCTCCAGCGCAAGCAACGAAGAGCGGCAACAGCGAGACAGCGTAAAGACGAGATAGCTTCATGACGGTTCTCCTCGCGAAGCCAGCGAAGACTTCGACTGACAGACCTCGCGTTTCCACGAGGCATCGTTATGTCGGCGCGTACTCACCCGCCGACGGTCTGGAACCTAGAGGGCAGCCTTCGATCTCGGAAGACTCAGGATCCCGAACCCGGCGTTCGGTGCCACCGAACCGCGACTCTCGGCGCTGTCGCCGAGCTCGGGAGCGCGGCGCTGGCGGTCAGCCCGCCAGG
>JAGQIY010001498.1 GCA_020430865.1 Myxococcales bacterium | reverse complement strand
GGGCTCCCTCGGATTGTGATCGACTACGACGGGCCGCGGCTCGTGATCGCCGAAGCCGATCTCGGCAGTTGGGCATGGGCGCGTCAGGTGGTCAATGGCCCGTAGGACAGACCTGTGCACAGCACCAGCTCCGGGCCGGCCTTCGGGCGTCGGACGGGGCTTTCGAGGTGAGGCCGTCGATGGGGCTGCCTCGAAAGGAAGGTGTCTGATGGGAAAGGTCGCAATTCAAATCGGCAAGAGGGTCCGCGCGCTGCGGGAGGGCAAGGCTCCCCACCGGCGCAGAGGGCAAGGCCGGAAGGGTCACATGACGATCGCCGAGTTGGCCACGGCTACCGGGCTCAGCCCGGCAACGGTCAACAAGATCGAGCTCGGCTACAAGGCGCCGAGGGTCGAGTCGCTGCTGAGCCTGGCAAGCGCACTCGGGTGCGAGCCCGGCGAGCTGCTGCCTGCCGCGAAGCGCACCTCCAAGCGGTGGCTGCTCGACGCCTGGACCCGGCTGACCGAGCGGCTTCTCGCCCGCGGCGTCGACCCCGACGTGCTCACCGACCTCCTCGACTCGATGGAGTGGCGGGCGCCGTGATGGTGCTACAGTTTGGCTGATGCACTCGGCAAACCCTCAGCATCCCTTCGCAGACGTCAGCAGAGTGAAGCTGTGCGCCGGGGGGCGCGAGATGAGCGGCCGGGTTGTCGATCGTGACCATGTTGGTCGCGTGCGATTCGACTTCTGGTGGATGGATGTCCGCCTCGACTCTGGCGAGAGGATCTACCTGATATCGCGGGACCGCTGGTGGTATCGTTCGACCGAAGGGGGACGTCCGATCAGTCCGCTCGAGCGCGTTGAAGTCTTCCGAGCTGCGGAGCAGCACCTGGCCGACTAGCCGGCCGGAAACACCAACGCCCCGCTCGGAGTCTCCGGGCGGGGCGCACGTGTCCGCGTATTTCGGGTACGCGGGGTGAGGTGTCGCCGCGGAGGTGGGCAGGCGACGCCTCGTGTTTTCTATTGGCAGACCGCAGCCGCGTGGTCAACAAAAAAGTGCTTGACTATGCACATCGACCATGCAATTCGTTTGAGCGTCGGTTTCGGGCCGACAACAGCAACGATGTCACGCGCCGGCGACCAGCCCTCGCGTGTCGGCCGCCCAAAAGTAGCGCGTCCGGTTCGGGACCGAAAGGCCGGAGGTTCGAATCCTCTCGCCCCGACTACTTCACAAGCTGCTAACACGCGATTCCCCACTGACCTGAACAGGCAGGACGCCTGCTCAGGCGGTGGGTGGATTGCCGGCGCACCACAAGGAGGTGCGCCGTGTCGAAGTGGGTAGACGCGGCAGCTCTTGAAGAGCGAGCTGTTGAGGCCCTCGATCAAGCCCTTGCGGCGATCGAGGAAGGTGTCCTGCCGCCGGGCTGGGCATGGTTGATTGAGGAGGGCGAGGGCGCCGACGGGTTCGCTGCGCGCGGACCGGGGCGCTGGGAGCCGCCGCGTCCGCTGACGGCGGACGATGCTGGGCGTCGGCGCTACGAGCTACTCGGAGCGTGGCGCACGTGGCTACGCGTCGAGCTGGGCGCATCAGTTGCGGGAGGTGCGTCGTGAATGCGCGCGCCGACTCCGATGCAACGGGCGGGAGGCCCGCGAAGACGATCGGGACGGTCATCAGCTTCCTCTCGACGGTCTGCCGCTGGGCCGTCCAGAAGGGCTGGAGGCCCAGCGGGCCGAACCCGTGTAAGGAGTTCTCGCGGGGGCGCTACGTCCCTCGCACGGAGCACGTCGCGCCCGGGCAACTCCGCGTGTTCCTCGACGCGGTGCATGACGCGGAGCGCGAGGCGTCGATGTGGTGGCGAGAGCCTGCTCGATCGATCATCGGGCGGGCACCGTACGTGCTCTTCCGGCTGCTCCTTGTGACAGGCGCCCGCCCGTCCGAGCTGAGAACCGCGACGTGGGATGAGGTGGACCTGGACGCCAAGGTCATCCGCCGCCCGACGTCCAAGACCGGCGTTC
>JAGQIY010001497.1 GCA_020430865.1 Myxococcales bacterium | reverse complement strand
CGGTAGGTGATCTCCACGAACGCCTGCCTGAGCCGTCGAACGGAGTGCAGTTCCTCGGGGTCCCATGCCACGCTCCGACCGCGCACATTCTCACTCCACTCCGCGAAGCTCTTGCGGGGGGAGATGCGCTGGGTCTCTGGATCGACCGTATAAGCCTCATCAGGCCTACCCGCCCACTTCACCGCGCGCACTTGTTCCGCTCGGAACCAGATCAGCCACTCAGTGCCGGTGTCGGTCAAAGGCAACGCGAGCAGTCCGCTCGCGATCTCCGTCACGTCCTCGGCGCCCTGAAACCCCGCTTCCCCCACGCAGTCGGTGGCCCAAACGTCGAGCACGTTCTGAGCATTCAGCCAGCTGACGAAGCGCCGCAACAGCGCGGGATCTGGACACTCACCCCAGCTGCCTGGATGGCTCCCGACGATCGCGAAGCCCGAGCAATCGACGTACTCCGCGAGCTTCTCCCCGCCGTTCAGCAGGGCCTGGAGAGGATCCTTGCTCTCCCCCTTGAGCGCCTCGACCAGCAACAGCCGCGTGTTGGTCGCCTGCTCCTTGATCTCGAGCTCGCGCCGCTTGAGCTGGCGCTCCACGTGGAGGGACACCGTTCGTGAGAGCACCTCGCACGCAAGCCGTGCGTCATAGGAGAGCCGCCGAGAGCCTGAATAGTGGTGGCATGCGATCAACCCCCAGAGGCGGCCGTTCACCACGATGGACAGGGTGAGGCTCGCCGTCACTCCCATATTCCGCAGGTACTCGAGGTGAACCGGCGCCGCCGCCCGCAGCTCGGCGTAGGTGAGATCCAGCGCACCGGTCTCCGAGTTCGTCGATGGGCAGATAGGTGAAGCCGGCGCCGCAACGTCGACGATGACGCGTGATCGCTTCAAGAGCATCACCCGCCGCGCGGGCTCGGGGATGTCGGATGCTGGGTAATGCAGATCGAGGAAACTCTCCAGCTGGAGGTTCTCGCCCATGGCCTCGGAAATGACGTGTCCGGCGCCATTCTCTGCGAAGCGGTACACCATGACTCGGTCGTAGCCGGTGAGGCGACGAACATCAGCCACGACCGTTTCCGCGAGGACTTGAATGCTCCGCGCTTTCTCGCAACGCACCAGGCTCTCGTGTAGCTGCTCTGCAAACTCGAGCGCGATGAGGTTTCTCCCCTGGGCGAGCTCCGCCTCGAGCAACACCACGTCACCACACTGGTGCAGGAGAATATCGAAGTCCGTGTCCGTGCCGAGACGGTCGACTCCTAGGTGCCGAATCGCATCCCCAAGGCCCTCCAGCACCCGGCGCTGCAAGCGCGACTGGGTGTCAGCGCCCACCAACGCGCTGACCGGAAGACCGATCAGCTCGTTCAGCTCGCGCTGAAGCTGCTGCTGGGCGTTCTGGGACACTCGCTCGACCACGAGCGTGGCGGGGTTCAGCGCCAGCAGCACTCCATGAGGTTGGATGGCACCAATGAAGTGAACGGGCTCCGTGTCGCAGTATCGGCGTAGCGATTCACTGTCCATCTCGGACACCTGCTCCCTGCTCGAACCAAGCTTCGAGCCGAGAGAACGCGTCGACGGCACCCTGCGTCGCTTCCAGCTGGTCCAGGTCGCTGGTCACACTCGTCTCCAGGGCGTTCAAGAAGCGCTTCCAGCGATAGCTGGTCTGCGGACCGTAACCGCGCAAGTACCGCCCCACCCCGTCAGTTTCCTCCGGGAATCGCTCCAAGGCTTTCACTAGCGAGCGCCCTCCAAGGGTGGCTCCCTCGAGCACGTAGAGCACTCCGAGCGCTCGAGGCAGCGTGTCGGTCAACGGCAGGTCGCTGCAGATCGAAAGCCGAGTATCGGGCGCAAGCACCCGCAGGTCCTCCCGGGCGAGCCTGGCGCGGGCGCGCAGCGGCACATCCGGCAACACGGTGCGGAGCCGCGGAAAGGCCGTCAGGCGCTCCTCGAGCGGATACTGGAAGCCCCACATCCGCTCGAGGAAACGCACATAGCGCTTCCGCTCGAAGCGGTCGTTGGACAAGCCGACATGTAGTTCCAAGCGCGCGTGCGCAACCCGAGTTGCCTCCCGGATACGACTACGCACTCCGTTAGACTGCAAAGATGAGTGGTAGATCGCTTCCATGAGGCAGAGGAAAGCCTAGTAACCGGCCTCCCCACCCGCCATGAAGAAATACTAGTCTAGGCTAGTTCGGCAAAACCGAACGTAGCATAGCGCCACGTTGCCGAATGGCGTGGTGGCGAGACTGGAATATCCGCCTGGTTATATCGTGCTACCATGCAGAAACACGGCGAGGTTGCTCAGGTTCGTGTCGGAGGCGACCTGGGTGAAGCGCTCGGCAAAGGGCTTGCTTGCCCGAGTCGCCGCGGAGGCTGACGGCGCCTCGGCCGCGTTCGGCTGGGCACTGGCTGGTGCGGCTTCAACCGGCGCAGGCTCCTATGATTTCCGCAGCCTGCCGGCAGCATTGCCCCGAGGAAATAAAAGTATCTCGCGGCGGCGAGAGTCTAACCCCAGGTGCTGATCTTGCCCCAGACGCGGTCGGCTTGATCTTGCTGAATGCGCACGCGGCTGGCGTGGAACATCACCCGCACGACCTTCGAGGTGACGCTGAGCTTCACCCGGTTGCTGCCCTCGACCTTCTGGAACACCGCTTCGGAGCCAGGCGCCGGTAGCGGAAACGAGAGCTCGCTCTTGGCATGATTGCGACCACCTGCGCAGCGCGCTCCGATGAACGGATGCTCCTTGTTGGCGACTCCCGTCGCCAGATCGATCACTTCGATGCAACGCATGCTGGAGTCGAGCACGTACACGCGGTTCTTGGTCCAGATCTCCCACACCCGCCGGATGCTGGCCAGCGCCGAAGGCCCATTTACCGTGCGGATATCCATCTCCACGTCAGGGCGCTCCATTGGTCCTGGCGGTGGCGCCGGGGAAGGTTCTGGTTCCGCAAACTGAATGCGGGTGGCAGCGCCTCCTCTGGGCAGATCCTCTTCTTCGACCACCCACTCCGGTGGCGACCAAACGACGGTCGGCTCATCATCCCACTGATTCGACATGGCGACGCCGTCACCTTATCGGCAACTCGGCGCTCGGTGCCAGGACCTTCCGAGGCCTTGGCGCGCCCCCGGAGAAACGCTCGGTCTTCCCTGACGCCCACATCAAGGGTGGTGTGCGACAGTCGCCGACCGTGCGCTAGCCAGGCAAGTCGAGCTTGTACACGCAGTGTTGCGTCGCCTTGACCCGCTCGGGCGCTGGGGGTCGCAGGAGCTGATCGATGTAGCTCGGGATCGCGCTGTCGGTGAACAGAACGTCGCCTTCCGGCGTCGCGGTCACCCCGTCGGCCCAGATCACCTTCGGGCTCTTCACCAGCGTGGAGAGCTTGCCGTCCTCACTCAAGGTCATCAAGCCACCGTGCTCGACGTCGGTGATCAGAAGCCCGCCTGGGCCAAGCGCGATGCCGTCGCTCAGCGGCTTGGGTCCCACGCGCTCGATGGCCGCCGCGAGGTCGGCGTCCGACGCCCCCGCGGTCGTCAGTCGGTCCAGAGGCACGCGATACACCGCGTCGTGACTCATGGTCGCGTAGTAGAGCCACTTACCCCGATCATCGATGGCAACACCGTCCACCCCGACCGAGAAGGTGACCAGGCCGTGGAACACCTTGTACGGCTCGCCCTGAGCGGTGATCACCCAGTCCTGCGGCGAGACCGAAGGATGCCCTTCGAGCACCCGGCGCGCCGTGCGCCGCTCGACGTCGAAGACGATCAGCGCTGGCGGCGTGAAGCGGAAGATCCCCGTATCCGCAAGGATCACGTACTTGCCGTCGGGGGTCACGCGCAGGTCCTGGGCGAAGGGCGCCGTGCCCCTCGGGAAGGCGTAGTCGACGACCACGGCGTTCGTCGTGAGGTCGATGGCGACCAGCCTCGTGTCCCGGTCCTCGATGCCCTCGGGGCGCACCAGCCACAGCCGGTTCTGGCGGTCCACGGTCATGCCAAGGGTGCCGTACAGGCCCGCCTGCAGCTCCTGACTAGGGAACGGAACGCCCTTTCCGTCCTTCCACTCGAAGACGAAGGCATCGCTGAAGCGATCGGGCTCGGCGAACGGATGCAGGTTGTAGAAGATGCGACCATCGGGAGAGGCCGAGACGTTACCTGGAGGCAACTCCAGCGGAATCAAGCAGCTGAGGCGATCCTCGCCAAGCGCGGGGGCAGTGCTGACGTCCGGGTAGGGCTCCCCTCCACCATACGCGCACTTCACTGCGACGAGCGCCACGCCCGACAGCACCAGCACCCCCAACAGACCCCCGCGTACCCTCCGTTTCCACCTGGACATGACGAGCATGTAGGGTGGCGCTTGCGCGACGACGAATCGATTGCTGCAATGCAGCCATGCATCAGGTTGATGGCACACCGATCGACCTCAACCTGCTGGTGTCCCTCGACGCGCTGTTGACGACCCACAGCGTGACCCGCGCCGCACGTCAGCTCGGCGTCGGGCAACCTGCCATGAGCCACGCGCTGGCTCGGCTGCGCACGCTGTTCGACGACCCACTGCTGGTGCGCAACGGGAGGACGATGCTCCTCACCCCCAAATCCGAGGGACTCAAGGCACCCGTGGCGCGCTTGCTCCACGACGCCCGCCGCTTGCTCGAACAGGACGCCGACTTCGACCCCCGGCGATCTCAGCGCGAGTTCAACCTAGCGTGCCCCGACTTGTTGGCGGGCATCGTCCCGCGCTTGTTCAGTGAGCTTCGCAGCCGCTGCCCGCGTGCCAGGCTCCGCGTCAGCTCACGCAGCCTGGACGAGCTGGCGCGCCTGGAGGACGGACGATCCGACGTGTTGCTGTGTCCGACTCCCGAAGAGGCGCCAGGCATCGTGTGTCGAGTGCTGGGGCGCGTGCGTTTCGAGGTCGTCGCGCGACGCGGCCACCCCGCGCTGAGTAGCACGGGAGAACTCGGCACCGACGCCTGGCTCAGCCATCCTCACGTGGTCGTGGAGTCGGGGAGCGGGAGTCGCAGCGTGGTCGCGGCCAAGCTGGACCAGGTAGAGCTGCGCCGGGAGGTCGCGCTGCGTGTGCCGACGTTCCTCGCGGCGCTGTTCGCGGTGGCTCACTCCGACGCGCTGTTCAACGCGCCCAAGGAACTCGTGACGGAGTTTCTCGAGCCCCTCGATCTCGTGGTCGTGCCGGCGCCTGCGCCGTTGCCGCGCCTCTCCGTGGCTGCTCTGTGGCACGAGCGCTTCGACACTGACCCAGGCCAGCGTCTGTTTCGCGAGCTGGTCATTGCTCGCGCGCTGGAAACAGTCGAAGCGAGCGCCTGAGCTCAGAACATCGGGGAGAGATCGCCCGCCTTGATCCAGGCGACGATGCCCTTCTCCAACACGGCATACGCTTCCGCGGAGAAACCCAGCGCCGCGCGATAGGCCTCGAGGCGCTCGGCCTCCTGCTCGCTGATCTTGCCGTCGGCCATCGCCAGCATCACGGCGCACTGCATGGCCAGCGTCTTCAGCGCCGGGTCTTCACCGAGCGCGACCGCGAGCTCCGCCGGTGTGATCGCCGGGACCTGCGTCGGCTCCTCGACTCCCAGATCCTCGTCGAGGCCCTGAACGAGCTCGCTGATCATGGCGAGTTCCTCCTCGTGCAGGCCATCGCTCTCCGCAATGTCTCGCAGCGCGCCCGCGATGGCGAGGGCTTCGTGGCTGCTGATCGGGATCTCGGAGAACAGCGGATTGAGCTCGGTCATGGCGTCATCCTACAGGGACCCGCGTCCGCTTTGAACAGCTGCTTTCAGGCTGCATCGAGCGCGATGCGCAGCCGCTCCGCAGCCGGCGCAAACGCCACCCGCATCACCTGATCCATGTGCCAGAAGTTCACCAGCCGATCCTGCTCATACAGATGGGTGATGGCGATCAAGAACAAATCCGGGGAGCTACCGGGGTCGCGCCAGTCACCCCCCTGGCCCTCCAGGCCATTCTCGAGCTCCGCCGCGATCAGCATCAGCTGCAGCATGGCGCGACGATACAAGGTGGAAGGCACCGTCTCCGCACCCACTGTCGCCGCGTCGCCTTCCGTTGAACCCGATGCTACGTCGGGTTTGGGGGTGAGGTTCGCCGTCCAGCCAACCTGCGCCGGTGAGAGCTCGCTGCTCAGCAGGGGCTCCAGAGCCCTCCACAAGCACGTGCCCACGCGCTGCGCCGCCGGGAGCGCGTGCGCCGCAAGAAACCCATCAGCGATCAGCGCGTCCGCGAACTGCTGCTGCGCCTCGGGTTCCGTCGCGAGGCGCCGATACGGCTTGGCGAGGCGCTTGATCTGCCGGCCAATATCCGACAGCGACAGGTCGATCTTCAAGTGCGCCACGTCGATCAACGACGACGTTGGCAACGCCTCCTCAGGCACCTGGCGCGCAAACTTCGACTCCATGAAGTCAGCCAGCATCTCGCTGAGGGCGATGCTCGTCGCGACGCCGAAACGCCCGAGCACGTCTTGCTTCGCGATCTCGAGCAGCCTCTCCTCGTCGACCTCCAGCGCGTCATTTTCCACGCGCAAACACGAACCGAGCGTGGCCACGTCGCCGCCGAAGGCCGGTCCAGCGTGAGGCGTCAGATCGTCCGCGAGCTCGAGCACTCGCGCGTACTCCCACTCGAACTCACTCAAAGCCTCCTGCCAGGTGTGGCCCCAGGAGTCGTGCACCACGTACTGATCGACCTGGTGTGTCGGCACGATCATCACCATCGTCTCGAGCGTCTCGATCAGCACCTCCTCACTCACTCCACAGGCCAGGACCAGGCGGCTCCAGAGCGGCTCTGCGGGTCGGTTGGGAGCCAGACCGAACGCAGGGAAGCGAAGAGTGTTCGCCGTGTTGGCCTTGCGGAGCTTGACCATGAAGGCGCCGATCGCCGCCTGCTCTTCGGGGCTGCGCTCTTCCCAGTCGTCCTTCAAGAGCTGGTCCTTTTTCCGCGGCACGCAGGGGAAGATGCTGGTACCCGTGATGACCCAGTCGATGTCCCCGACTCGCCACGGCAGCTCGCCGTAGAGCACGTCCATCAGCACCAGACGCGGGTCGCGCTCACCGCCCTGCAGTTCCTCGAGGAACTGAGCCACGCAGGCCGTGATCTTCAGCTTGATGTCCAGATTGCTGGTCAGGTGCGCGACCTTGGCCTCGAGCTCACGCATCTCCGCGTCGCTCCAGCCAAACGCCGCTTGCACGGCGCGCCGCATGGCCGCTCGCGCGCCCGCATTCACTGGAAAGTCCACGGGGAACTTCGCCAGCGTGCGGGTGCCCGCCGTGTCGACCAAGGGCGCCGAGCTGGTCTCGGCGTAGCGCATCCAGAGCAGGACGGCCTCGGAGAACCAGCGTCGAAAGTTGGGTGCCTCGACGGACAGCGACTCGGGGATCGGCTCACGGTAGGCCCAGGCTTGCTCGAGGAGCTGCGCGTAGAGCGCGCGCGCCTCGGCCTGGCGCTGGGCAAGCTCTTCCTCGGGGCCCTTGGTCAGCTCCTGGATCCTGGCCAGCGCCTCCAGGGCGGGGGCCCAGGCGTCAGGCAGGCTGGGACTCAAGGCGTGGGCTCGACTGAGAATCGTCATCCGTGTTTCCGTAAGGTTTCTAGGCAGCGGTCCTCACCCCCAAACCCGTATAACACGCGCGAGGCCTCGACCGCTGGTGTCCGACGGGCATCGAGTCGCCGATGGTCGGCTCAGGCATAGCCAACGAGTCGCTGCAGGTCTTCCCGTTCGCGGCTCAGACCGGCCGCGTCGTCCCGCAGACGCGAGCGCCAGGGCTCCGGCAGGTACTCGAGGTGATTGGTGTAGAGCACCGCCTCGATGGTCTGCAGCAGGAGCTTGGTCTGGTTTCCTTCCGGAACGTAACAGCGGGCCTGGTGCTCGAACATCTCGATGGGCACCGGGAGGATCTCCTTGTCGTCCGCTTCCACGCCGGACTGGCGCGCCTCGCGGCGGGCGCGGTTGCAGATCAGCTCGAGCGCGGCGGGGGTGACGAAGCCGAGAGCCTCGAAGACCCTCTCGAGGGACTCGCCGCTCGGCTCGGCGCCGGCCTCTTCCAGGCGGATCTTGCGGCTCCTGCAGATGGCGTTCAGCACCGCGAGCTTCTCCTCGGGCGTCTCCGGCGCGAGGATCGGTACGTGCTCCTCAACGCGCCCCGGACGCCCGGTGTCAGGCGCCAGGTTGAAGGGACGCGCCGTGAGCAGCAGCCAGAAGATGCGGCCGCGAAACTCCGGATCACCCATGAACGCCGTGAAGGCGCCGAACACGCGCTCGTCCACCTTGTTGCCCGGTGACGACTGCTCATTGCCGAGCATCTTGTCGGCTTCGTCGATGATCACGATGTTCGGCGTCATCGACTTCAGGATGCTGAAGATGGTGTCGAGGTTGCTCTCGGTCTGACCCACGTACATGCCGCGGAAGTTCTTCAGCGACACGCAGTTCAGGCCGCTGTCCCGCGCGAAGGCCTTGGCGATGAAGGTCTTGCCGACGCCGTTCGGCCCTGGACACACCACGCCCACCGGCACGTCATCGGCGCCCTCCGCAAGATCTTTTGCCGTACGGATAAAGAACTCCTTGACCGCGTCGTTGCCGCCCACGGCGCCCATGCCGTGCTTCGGCATCATGATCTCCAGCATGCCGCGGCTGTCGCGCTCGATCAGCTCCCGCTTGCGCTCCATCACGAAGCTGGTGGAGAGCTTGCGCTCCTCTGCATGCATCGCGCGCCAGAACAGGTGACGAATGCCGGTCAGCGTGAGTCCGGCGGTCTGCTCGACCAGCCCCTCTTCACTGACGTCCATGGTCACCGGCGGCTTGCCCTCGACCACGAACTTCGCCTGCTGCCACTTGATGTAGCGCCGTCGCGCTTCGTCATCGGGGCGCGGCACGTCGATCGCCTGCACCACCTCCTGGCGCACGATGTCCGGGTGCAGGCCGTGGAGATTCGGCGTGAGCAGGAAGCAGACGGCATCTCGCGCGTCAGGCTGCTGCAGGCGCTCGTAGAACAGGCGCGCGAAGCGCTGCAAGGTCACCGCGTTGATGCGGTCCCCCTCGTTCATGTGCTGGGGATCGCCGTTTGGCGCGACGTGCTCGGCGTACTCGAGGATCACCGCGACGGGGCGCTTGCTCGCCTCGACGCCGACGATGAAGGCCTCGATGAAGGCCAGCGCCTTGGTCGGCTCCCGGGGAAAATCGTAGATGCTCTGGATGATGCGATCGTTGCCGTGGCGGTTCTGATTCGCCAGCGCCAGGAACTGTTTCGCCTCGTTGTCGTCCACGAAGCGCATGCCTCGGGAGACGTCATAGTTGATGGCGATGTAGTTGCCTCGCTCGAGCATCGCCTCCAGGTAAGTCCGCAGGGAAACGTAGTTACCCTCGAGGGGGAAGACGTCTTCGATGTTGTCGTGGAGCACGAACATCGCCGACTCACGGCGGTTGTAGGCCTCGCGAAACTCCTCGGCCCAGGGCAGGTACTGCTCGCTGTCGCTCATGCTCCCCCGACGATATCCCCGATTGGCCCTCGCGCTCGAGGGCGGTCATTGCCTCTTCTGAATCAGTAGCTGGAGACGCGCCGGCTGCGGCGGTCCCCCATGATGCTGGTGCGTCCGACCAGCTCATCGCAAGCGCGCCCGGCAGCGATCAGGCGCTGCTGCAGCTCGTTCACGTTGTGGCCCTGGTTGGCGCCCATGGCCGCGTCCGCCTTGCGCAGCTCCATGGCCAGCTTGAACTCCTGCAGGTTCGACTCGATCACGGTGAGCACGCTGCGGATCTGGTGCTGCTTCTCGAGCGCCGCCGTCCACTGCTTGAGCGTGCGCTCGGTGGACTCGTGAGCGGCGAGCAACGCGTCCCGCACCGGGCCTTCGGGCGTCCGCGCGAGCTCCCGCTCCATGCGGTTCAGCTCCTGCTTGAGGTAGCCCGCGTCGCTCTGGGCGATCACCGCGCTCAGGCGGCGGTGCAAGTTGACCAGACCCAGGGCCCGATCCCGGAGGCCCTTCACGTCCTCCCGGGAGCTCTCGAGCACCGCCTCGACGGTGTCGCTCGCGCCGTCCGCGTACACCGACTCGATGTTGTTGTAGTAGTAGAGGATGCGCTCGAGCACTGGACGCAGCGCGGGCTCGGCGTTGTAGACGGCGTTCTGGAGTTCCTGATACTCCTCCTGCACGTCTTCCTGCTTGGCTTCGTCGATCAGCGCTTGATTCAGCTTCTTGTCGAAGCCGGCAGTGACGAAGTAGCCGTAGAGCGCCGTCCCCACCCCCGCCACCAGCATACCGAGGCCTGGTGCCGCGTCGGGAGTCAGCATCGCGCTGGTCGCGACCGCGGCCGCCGCTCCCGCCGCCGCTGGCACCCCGAAGACGTGCAGGAACCGGTGGCGCCAGCTGAAGCAGGCCTTCAGTCGGTCCTTCCAGGTGGGTAGCGGAGTGACGGGAGCCACGTTCGTCAGGATCTACTGCAGCGCGGGGAAAAGCCAAGCCCGCCGATGGAGGTAGTCAGCGGACTTGGGCATCTCGCTCGCGCTCAGTTGCAGTTGAAGAGCTTGAACTCGGTGCGGCGGCTGGCGTTCTTGTCCTCCACGCCGTCCTTCATCACCGGCTGCTCGGAGCCGAAGCCCCGCACGTCGAAGCGCGACGCGGGGAACGACGACGCGTCCCTCTGCTGCAGGTACTCGACGATCGACTTCGCGCGCTTCTCGCTCAGCGTCTTGTTGGAGGCGGCGTTTCCCACGCTGTTGGTGTGGCCCCAGACGTGGACGCACAGCGCGGGGAAGCTCTTCAGGCGGTCGCCGATGGTGTCGACCACGCTCTCGGCGTTGGGATCCAGGCTGGCCTTGCCCTCCTGGAAATAGATGCTTGGGAGGTTGAGGGTGCCGATGGTCGCGCTCTTGTCGTCCTTCGCCTTCTCCGCCGCGTAGGTGTACTCCTTCTCCTTGGCTTCGAGCTTGGCCTCCGCCTCCTTGGAGTCCTTGCCAGCGACCTCCGCCGCCAGCTTGGCCTTCATATCCATTGCGGATTTGATGGTGAGCAGGAAGGAGTCGTTGAGCACGTCGGCCGGCTTCGGCATGTCACCCGCAGAGAGCTTGTTCTTGGCTTGCAGCAAGCGCCCGGTGCGGCCGATGCGATCCACCATCTTCGCCGGCTTCCCGCACTGTCCCCACCAGAGACACATGTTCTCCTGGTAGTCGAGGAAGTCGATGCCCTTGAGCACCGCGGTGCCGAGCGCCTGGTCGCCATTGCAGTCTGGCCCGCAGTCAGCGGTGATGAACTTGCCGTGGGCGGCGGGGTCCTTGAGGTAGCCGTCGATCACCTTGAAGTAGCTCTGGGTCAGCTTCTCCAGGGCGCCCTTGTTCTTGATCACGTAGTCGCGGTTTGCGACCGCGACGTCGACGATCACGTCGTCCGCCTGACCACCCGTTGCGAACACCTTGGGGTAGCCCGCCTTCTCGGCGATGGCAGTGAACGGCTGCCACAGCACAGCGACCTGCACCTCGCCCTTCTCGAGCTTCTCCCAGCAGTCCTTGGCCACGACGCCGGCGTCGGCCTTCACGCTCTCGAGCGCGGTGAAGGAGAGGCTCGCGAAGTCCCAGAGGTGTTCGCTGGGCGTGCCAGCGGAGTAGCAGACTTTGTCGCTCGGCTTCACGTCGTCGAAGCTCTTCTTGTCCTTGGACAGGAAGATGGCGTCGCCGCCATTGCTCTCGTCGATGCCCCAGATGATGACCCCTGGGTACAGGCCGTCCTTCTTGTGCTTGGCGCCGTGCTGCAGGAACGCATCCACGGTCGTCAGCACGACGTCGAGGTCCCCCGCGGCGAGCGCCTTCATGCGCTCGTTCTGATCGTAGTACTTCTCGTCGTCGAAGTAGGCGATGCCGATGTCGCTCTTGGCCAGTTCTTGCTCGAGCTGTGGTTCCTTACGGAAAGTGCTGTAGCCCGACCAGGGGTCGCCGGCCATCTTGATCATCGTGCCGTACTGCTTGCCGGACAGCGACGTCGACTTCCCGAGTTTCTCTTCCTTGGCCTTGGATTCCTTCTCGTCCATGGCCGGCTTGATGAATTTCGTGTAGCCGAAGTAACCACCTGCCGCGAGGATCACCAGCGGGATCCCCACGGTGAGCGCGGGACCTGGTCTTCCCGCGGCCATCAGCCGATCCCGCCTTTCTCGACTTGCTTGGCTCCGCCGCCCCCGCCACCAGCAGCGGCCTTGCGCGCCTCGAGCATCTCCTGGAACTTGCTCTTGCTCTGCCGCGTGCGCGCCGACTCACGCAGCTTCTTGCGCTTGGCCTCCCGGGTCGCACCGCTCATCTCGTCGGTGATGTCCGCCTGAGCCGCGACGCCCTCGATGTACTTGTCGATGTCGCTGACCGCCGCCTCCTCGGCGCTGGTGCTCATGCCGCTCATCATGTCGCCGAAGGCCTTGCGTGCCTGGGCGCTCTGCAGCTTCGCGATCATGGCGTCCTTCTTGGACTCCATGGCCTTGGTCTTGCTCTCCAGGTCTCTGAGCTTGCTCAGGTACTCGCTGACCAGCTCCTCGCTCCGCGAGAGCTCTTGCCGCACGGTACCGATCTCGGCTTCGAGGGCCTCCTTCTCGTTGAGCAGGTCTTCGCCGAGCTCGGCGGCCTCGGGATTGCCGGCCTCCGCCTCCAGCAGCGCGCCCTCGAGGTCGCGCTCGATCTCGGCGAGCTGCGAGGTCTTGCCCTGAATCAAGGCGCGCAGGCGATTGCGCTCGGCAGCGAGCTTGCCCACCGCCTTGTGCATCTCCTGGTAGTTCACCTTCATCTTCTGGATGGCCATCATGTAGACGGCCTCGGGGTTCGCCTGCTCGAGGCTGCGTTGTCCCTGCCAGAAGAGCCCTTTCACGAAGTTCCAGAAGCGTCCTGCAACACTCATCGATTCCTAGCTTTCTCTCTCGCGTCACGCCTCTCCGAGACGTGATCCCCTATGTGATGCTCGGATCCCCGAGCGAACGAACAATCTTGTTTTTGGGGGTGAGGCGCGTTGTTTGCCCGCTGGCTCAGCCCTGAGGCGGTGGTTGTTGCACGTGCCCAAAGAAGACGCGCGCCGCCTGCAGCCGTCCCTCTTCCACGCGGCAACAGTGCCGCACGCCCTCGAGCTCCTGCTGAATGGCCTGGATGCGCTGGCGGCGCTCCTCGATCTGGGCACTCAGCTGGTCGATCTCGCCCTGGATGGCCTGCACCGTGCCGTGGGACTCGTGCTCCTTGGCCTGGAGGATGCCGTGAACCGTGCGGATCTTGCGCTCGGCGTCCCGCAGCACGTCGTCCTTGCTCTTGCCGATGGCGCCCAGGAACGCCTGCGCGGCGGCGAGCCGTGAGGTCTGTGGCAACGACTGATCGAGCCCGGAGAGGAACTTCTCCAGCTGCTCCACCTCATCGGTGTCCGGGATCCCGGCTTCGTCGTACTGATCCTGGAAGTCGATCTCGACGCCGTTGGCGCCCGTGGTCACCTGGACGCTACCCACTGCGACGGGCGCGCTCTGCTCGGTCGGCACCGAGAACTCGTCAGCCTCGAGGAACGCCGCGAAGTCTTCGTCCGACATCTCCTCAGGGTTGCTCTCCGGCGTTGGCGCCTCGCCGCCCTCGGACTGCCAGAACAGGTTCTTCACTTTCTTCCAAGATGACATCGAAGCTCCTTGGGCATGACCCCGGCTCGCAGGCTGCGTCGTGCGCGAAGCGCCAGCTTGCCCAGCGCGCTCCCCGCCGTCAACGCGAGTCCGCCTCGGAAGCGCGCCGCAGAAGCCGTGGAAATAGCGGCGTTCCTCGCTGCGGTCAGCCGTCCAGACCAGGAACCCGCCAGGCTTGAAACATTCCTGAAGCATTCTGGGCCACCGGGTCGCCGGCCGCAGCGCGCTGCGTTGCCCGATCTGGCTCCGAAAGCCTGTTCGCCGACAGGCCAGGCAAGGCAGGCTCCCGTGATGCGGGTGCTGCTGTTGGTGCTCCTCGCCTACGCGAGCTTCGCCCTGGGGGCGTTGCTCTACCTGCGCCTCAGTTACTGGGCGATGAACGCCCACGTCGATCCGCGCTCTCCCGGGGAAGCCACGCGCAGCCTGCTGTTCGAGTGGTGGTGTGTGCTCTGGGTGCAGCCGCTGCTGCCGCTGTACTTCGCGCTGGGTCGCCGCCTGAGCTCGCCCCGCCCCCCGTCGGACGCCAGCGCCGCCGCCCCGCGGCCGATCGTCTGCGTCCACGGCTACGGGCAAAACCGCGTGGATTTCATCTGGCTCGCCAGGCGCTTCGCGGCGGCAGGGCTCGGCCCCTGCTACGGCATCAACTACTGGTTCCTGGCCAGCGTGCGCGACAGCTCGCGACGCCTCGAGGCCTTCTGCGAACGTGTCCTAGAGGAAACGCACGCGCCTCAGGTCGATCTGGTATGTCACAGCCTGGGCGGCCTCGTCGCGATGGATCTCGCCGCGCGACGTCCGGAGCTACTCGGCCGCATCGTGACCATCGGCTCGCCCCACGCGGGCGTGCTGTTCCGTGGCCCAATCCTGGGCGCATCCGGCACGGACCTGAAAGTCGGCTCCCAGCTCTTGAAGGAGCAGGCGACGCTCGAGGCCGGCGTGCCGGTGCTGAGCATCTACTCGAACCACAACAACGTAGTGCACCCCAAGTCGACTTCGTATCTGACGTCCCGCGGGGGCGAAGACATCGAGGTGCCCCACCTCGGTCATTTCGGCTTGCTCTTCTCGCGCTCCGTGGCCGAGCCGGCGATCGCGTTCCTGAAGCGAGATGCGGCTTGATGCAGCCGAACGTCGCTTGCCAGCCACACGGTGCGTCGCTAAGTCCCCTCGTGCAATGAGCACCGTCACGCTGATCGAACGCCACGACTGGGCACCGGGTCTGGCGACTTTTCGCCTGGATGCCACGCCCCAGTTCGCAGCGGGACAGTTCTTCAACTTCGGCGTGGACACCCCACAGGGCCCGATCCGCCGCTCGTATTCGGCCGCTTCGGCGCCGGGTCAGGCGCTGGAGTTCTACGTCACCGAAGTCTCCGGGGGCGCCCTCACCCCCAGCCTCTTCGGACTCAGGCCAGGCGACGCGCTGGAGCTAGACCCCAAGCCCCAGGGCTTCTTCACCCTGAACTACGTGCCAGAGGCTCGCGACGCCTGGCTGCTCGCCACGGGCACGGGGCTCGGACCGTTCATCTCGATGCTCCGGGACGCCGAGCTGTGGGGGCATTTCCAGCGCGTCTTCCTGGTGCACGGGGTGAGGGAGCGAGCCCACTTCGCGTACGCGGACGAGCTGCGGGAGCTCGAGACAAAGCGCGGGAACTTTCGCTACTTGCGCTGTGTGAGCCGGGAAGAGCCCGCGCCCGGGGAGGCCGCCGGACGGATCCCTGCGGCTCTCGCCGACGGCAGGCTGCAGGCGCTGGCGGGCGCCGAGCTCGAACCCGAGCACAGCCACGTGCTCTTGTGCGGCAATCCCCGGATGATCGATGATACCCACGAGGCGCTGAAGCCCCTCGGCCTGATCAAGCACCGCGTGCGCAAGCCAGGGCATATTTCCTCAGAGAAATATTGGTAGTGCTCTCTCTGCGCGCTGAGCGCGCTGCCTCACGGAGGACCCGTGGCCCTGGGAACCGTACAGTCACACACCCTGATGGCGCTCGTCCGCGCCGACGAGCTCGGCCTCACTGACGCGAGCCACCTGACCGTCGCCAACATCGACCCGCTGCTCAGGGGGCGGGTGAGGCGAGGCATGAAACGAGCGCTCGACAGCGCGCGCGCCGACTTGCTGGAGGCGAGCCCGGAGCACGTGTTGCAGGCCGCGTTCCTGCAACTGCATCCTCGCGGCAAGGATGTCGACGTTCAGGATGCGCTCGCCGTCGCGCAGCGCTTCTCCGAGCTACGGGAGTCCGCGGAGGTGCCCAGGGCTTCGACTCGCCTCCCCAGCCTGGTGACGTTCATCAGTCTCGGGCTTTGCGTGATCCTGGTCGGCGGCGTCTTGCTCTACAAGAAGCTCGAGCCCACGCCGGAAGACGCCTTCCTCGCGACACCCCTCGGCGAAGCGCTGGACGAGCCGCTCACCGGCTTCGTCGTCGCAGTCGACAAGGCTCAGGACACCAAGCCATTCACGGACAAGCTGCTGAGCCCGGCGGTGCAGAAGCAAACCGGCGACGCGGCGTACAACCGCCTGTCGGACGTCGTGAGCGCCACCATCGCCATGAGCAAGACGAAGCCGACCGAGGAGCTGTACCTCGACTACAACAAGCAGCTCAACGCGCTGAACCTGGCGTTCACCGACGCCAAGGTGCCCGCATTCTTGTACGCCTACCTCGAGACGACGAACGACGGTCTCAGCTCGAACTGGCTGATGGCCTACGTGGTGCGGCGGCGCTTCGCGGTCAGCGTCGCCGGCAACGAGCTGAAGGTGATGTGGGGCAAGCGCATCGACAGCCTCAACTTCAACATGACCGCCACGGGGCTGCGCTCGCCGGGGCACGACTTCGTGATGCTGCCCATCGAGTACAACGAGTACTACTTCCTCGACCGCCTATTACTTCCGTCGGGAACTGGCGGCTCAGTTGGTCTCGGCGTCGACCGCAACGACCACGAGTCCGTGGTCGCCGCGGGCAAGAAGGCGGCTCCATTCATCCTGGACGAGATCGTCGCAAGCTCGGACTTCACCAAGGAAGATGCGGAGTACGTCGCCAGCGAGCTGAAACGCCGAGACATCTCGATCCAGACATTACGGCGCAAGAACTACAGGCTGCGCAGCGACGTG
>JAGQIY010001496.1 GCA_020430865.1 Myxococcales bacterium | reverse complement strand
GGTTGATCTCCTCGTGGCAGGAGCGACAGGCGATCGCTTCCTGCTTGCGGAAGGCGTGAGGCTGGTGACAGCCGACGCAGGCGCGGTGACCGCTCTCGAACAGCGCCGTCGCAGGGATCAGCGGCTCCTGCTTCTGGTGGCAGTCGGCGCAGGTCTCGAGGGCGTCCTCCGCACGGGCGTGCTGGTGCTGGTGACAGGTGGTGCAGGTCTGGACGATGCCCTCGCTGCCGAGGCCGTGAGCGACGGGCGCCTGAGTAAGCTCGGAGTGGCACTCGCTGCACGGGTTGACGTTGACCTTCTTCTCGCCATGGGGGTCGTGACAGGTCAGACACGGCGCCGAGCTATGCACCTCGACGGCCGGGGTGTCTCCCTGCTGTTCCGCATGGCAACGAAAGCAGTCCTTGGGTTGGTAGGCGCCCACCTGGCTCAGGTCCGGCGGCGGCAGCTCGGGCGCGCCCGGGGCCGCCTGCGCTGGACGCTCCAGCGCCGGATCCCGGAGACGAAAGACGTGGCAGTCGGTGCAGTCCGCCTTCGCGGTCGCGCCAAAGCGCGCGTGGGCTTCAGCCTCGGCGTGGACGATGCTGCCTTCCTTCTCGTGACAGCTCGCGCAGCGATCGGGCGTGAAGCTGCCCATGCTGTCCCGGCCCATGCTGTGGCACTTGGCGCAGGGAATGTGTTGCTCGACGACGTGCACCTGGTGCCCGGCCTGGGCGCGGGCTTCCTGCCACTCCGTCCCGATGTAGATCCCGTTTCCGAGCGGTCCGGGCGAGCCGTCGTCGGAGCAGGCCACGACCCACGCCAGGCAGAGCGCGATCAGCAGCCACGCGAGGGGCACACCTCCGAGGGAGGACGGACGCGAACGGGACAACGGGCCCATCATATAGCCTGATCCGCACGCGGCGCGCGCCACGGATTCGCGACTCTCTTCGCGCCGTCGCTGTCGCTCGCGGAAACACGCAACGCTTGCGTTCGTCGTGCGTTGTCCCGGCCAGGCGGGGAACAGAAGCGAAGAAGGCTCTGGCTGAACTCGTTCAGCCCTCCTATTCTCCCGTCGTGGCCCACTCGTCACCGCTCACTGCGCTGACTCTGATCTGCGCGCTGATCGCCGGATCGATCTGCCTGCACTACCTGGTGCGCCGTCCGCCCCTGGATCTGCGCACGAAATTGCGGTTGTTGCTGGGCCTTGGGGTCTTTCCCACGCTCACCGCGGTGACCTCCACGGTGACGGGCATGGAGGCCACGACGCACAAGGAATTCTGCGGCTCGTGTCACGTGATGGGCGCCCATTACGCCAACGCCACGGATCCGAACTCGCAGTCGCTGGCCGCGCGGCATTCGCGCCCGCCCTTCTTCGGCGATCGCAGCTGCTACGTCTGCCACGCCGACTACGGCATGTACGGCTACGCGATGACCAAGGCGGGCGGGATGCGCCACGTCTACGAGTACTACCTCGGCGGCTACAAGGACATGACGCTCGAGGAGGCGGAGAAGAAGATCCACCTGCGAAAACCCTACGACAACACCAACTGTCGCCAGTGTCACACCGCCACCGCAACGGTGTGGCAGTCGGTGCCCGATCACGAATCGTTGTCGGAAGAGCTCGCCAGCAATCGCGTGAGCTGCACCAGCGCGGGGTGCCACGGCTACGCCCATCCCTTCAGCAAGGCCCTTCAGGAACAGGCCGCCGAGGGGCACGGCGTCGCCCCAGGCACTGCGTCTGCGGAAACTCGAGCGTCTGCTGAAACTCGAGCGTCTGCGGAAACTCCAGCGTCTGCGGCAATGCCAGCCTCTGCAGTTCCTGGCAGGCCCGGAGCGCCAAGCAGCCCTGCTGCTTCAGGGGCTGCGCCATGAGCCGCATCGGCTACTGGCTGGTGCACCAGTCGGTCTCGCACCTGATCCGCGTCGCCTGTGTCGCCGCGCTGATCGCGCTGAGCCTGATGGCGTACTCGGTGATCTCGCTGAAGCCGCTGCCAGTGATCTTCGCCATGAGCGTGGGTCATGGCATCGGGATCTTCGCCTTCCTCTGCTACCTGCTCGCAGTGATCCTCGACACCCGACGGGCCTCCGCAGGGACCACCAGCGCTTCCTCACCCCCACCCAACCCTGCAGCGTCCGAGGCCAAAGCCGCAAAGAGCAGCAGCGGTGAAGCCGCAAAGAGCAGCAGCGGTAAAGCCGCAAAAGCCACAGAGCGCGCCGCCGAGCCGGCAGCGGACGAAGGCGACGACGAGCAGGCCTAGCCCGACGCCGGTGTCGCTATTCCGCGCGGACTCCGCGACGCACTTTCCTGCTCCAGATCCTGCAAAAGTTTCCGTGATTTTAAGGGCTCGGGGACTTCGTGCTCGGTGAGAGGGACTGCTATATAGAGGCCGTTCGAAAGGGTTGCTGGTTATGAAGACTACGTCTCTCGTCCTCATCTTGGCGGGTGCGCTCGGCACCGCGTTAGCGTGTTCTGGAAGTGATGGCTCCGACGGCAAGCCGGGTCCTCAGGGTGAACCTGGCCCCGCAGGCGACGCCGGGCCCCAGGGTGATCCCGGTATCCCCGGGGAAGCGGGCCCGCCCGGGGATCCTGGAACGAACGGTGAAGCCGGGACGAGCCCCGACGGCGGGCTCACGGCTTCGTGCCTGGGCCCCTGCCACGGCTTCACGGGCATCGTCGAGCAGTGGAAGACCAGCACGCACTTCGCGACCTACATCGCCAACCTGGGCGGTGAAGAAGTGGAGACCTGGACGGGCGCGCGGGCCTGCGGCAACTGCCACGCCATCGACGCGATCGAGCAGCGAGTCGCCGGCAACGTGCTGACCTCGGGTGGCGCGGCCGCTCCGGATCACGTGACCAACGGACAGCTGAACTACCTGAGCGGCGGCTCGGCGAGCGAAGCCAACTACGGCGGCCACGCCAGCGTCGCGGTGGTGCACTGCACGACCTGCCACGACTCGAGCCCCGCGAACGATCCGCACCGCACCGGCAAGCAGGTCTACGAGAGCGGCGACTTCCCGCTGCGGGGACCGACGGGCGCCACGGATCAGACCTACATCGAGAAGAGCTCCGCTGTCGGCACCGTCGATGGCACCGCGGCCGGCACCTACAACAAGGGCAACGCGTGTATCTGGTGTCACAAGTCGCGCAAGGACGTGACCAACTACGTCACGGCGAGCAACCGCTTCTCGGCGTACTGGGGACCGCACGAGGGACCGCAATCTGACGTCTACACGGGCAAGGGCGGCTACCACTACAGCGGGAAGACCTACACCTCGTCGTCGCACCAGGCGTTCACCAACGGCTGCGTGGACTGCCACATGGCGCCCGTCGCCGAGAACGGCGGCATCGGCGATCACTCCTTCCGTCCGCAGCTCTCCACCTGCCAGGCAGCGGGCTGCCACGTCAAGGCCACGAGCTTCGACGTCGCTGGCGCCCAGGCCGCGATGAAGGAAGGGATCCGCGAGCTGCGCAAGGCGCTCAACGACAAGGGCTACCTGGCGCGCGGCGGCGTGAGCCCCTTGACCGCGGCGGAGCTAGCCGACGACTTCTTCATCGAGGATCAACCCGCGAGCGCCAGCAACGTGCCCGCGGACGACGCTGGCGCGATGTACAACTACCTGTTGCTCGCGCGCGGAAGCGGCTACGGCGTGCACAACCCGGTCTACACCCGCCAGCTGATCTACGACTCAGTCTTCGCGCTGACGGGCTCCGCACCGCTGACCATCCCGAGTCGCCCCCAGTGAGCTAGTTCCGGGGGGAGAGAAGACGACGGGGCGCCCACTGGGTGCCCCGTTTCGTTTTGTTGCCTCCCCCCGGTCCGGCGGCACCCAACCGCTGAGCGAAGCGTCTCGTTTCCGCGCGACATCGGGCTGCGCGCCGGCCCGCCCCCTCCCGGCGCCGGCTGCGACTCGCTCCGCTCGCGCGCGCGGGCGGAGGGGGTGGAG
>JAGQIY010001495.1 GCA_020430865.1 Myxococcales bacterium | reverse complement strand
TGAGTCATCGGGCGGCGCCCCCGCGGGAGCGCTAGCCGCTCCGGCACCTCGGCACACGACGCCACACCGGCACGCGACGCGACTCGGCACGGCGACGCGACTCGGCACGGCGACGCGACTCGGCACGGCGACGCGACTCGGCAGCCCCGGGGCACGCTGCCGCATCCTCGTTGGAGGCCGGATCCCCTGATGGGCTTGGTCCACGTCGGCGATGACGCTGGGAGATTGAATCGCGCGATTGACTGCGGCACCCTTGCAGGGTCGTTCGGCGGCTCCATGTTTCTGGGACCTTCGCGCCGAACCCATGGACTCCTTGAGCGACTCGAACCCTGCGCTGCGTGCCTCGCCACTCCGCGCTCGCCCGCGCGGTGAGCCGAGCGTGTTGATCGTCGAGGATGACCCAGCGGTGGCCCGCGCGATTCACCGAGTGCTCGCCAACGAGCCGTGGCAGTTCCGCAGCGTGAGGAGTTGCGCAGAGGCGAGGGTGCTGATCGCCACCCTGCCCTACTTCGACGTCGCGGTGATCGACATCCATCTCAAGGACGGAAGCGGCATCGAGGTGGGTCAGGAGCTACTCGCCGCGGGGGCCATGGGTGAAGCCGTGATCTTCAGCGCCGATCTGGGAACCGACTCCGAGGACGCCCGCGCGCTGGGCACATTCGTGCACAAGACCGAAGGCCCGGAGCGGCTACGCGACGCGGTGCGTAGCGCCATGGAACGCGTGCGCTGAGTCGCCCGAGCGAGCAGCTGGGATTTCCGTAAGGCAAACGCGCAGGCAGCGCGGCGCGCTGCGACGGAGGCAGCGCACGACGCCAAACTTGCGCGCACACCGCGTCTGACGTCCGACCCCGGAGCTGCTAGCCTTCGTGCCATGGCTTACTTGAAGCAAGGCGTGGTGCTCGGCGCGCTGGTGGGATGCCTGGGCTCGAGCGGTTGTGGCGGCGACTCCTTCAGCGGTAGTGAGGGCGGCAGCGGAGCAACTGGCGGCAGCGGAGCAACTGGCGGCAGCGGAGCAACTGGCGGCAGCGGAGCGACCGGCGGCAGCGGAGCGACGGGCGGCAGCGGAGCGACCGGGGGCAATGCCTGGCAGTGCGAGCAAGATCCAGACTGCGGCGAGGGCCAGTGCGTCGAGATCGTTCCGGGGGGATTCAGGGCCTGCGCGGCTCCGGTGCCACACGCAACCGAGTGTCAGGGATCCGAGGCGGAATGCTGCGACGACAACGGGTGCAAGGACGGACAGGCCTGCCTCCTCGCGCCCCTCGCGCCGGTGTGTGGCGGCGCCTATCCAGAGCCGCGGACCGTCTGTGCCGAGGACGAGTGTCAGAGCGACCAGAACTGTGACTTCGACCTGACGTGTGTGCCTGCAGGCGTCTTTGGTCGCAAGACAGCGAGCTGCATGCGCCTCGGATGCACCCAGGACAGCGACTGCCGGGGAGGGCCCGGCGGACGCTGCGCTGCCGTGCCTGATCCGTGCTGCGGCGTGCGGACGCTGACCTGCGTCTATCAGGGCGGCTGCTTCTCCCAACAGGACTGCAGCGACGAACAGCACTGCCAGCCCATGGAGTCTGGAGCGGTGTGCGTGGAGGGCCCAGCGCTCTGCCCCGCCTGAGCTACGAGACGCGTCGATCGCGTTCGGATCGAGTCCGGGTCAGCTCGACGGCGGCAACATCGATCGGCTCTTCCAGCCGTGATGCACTCGCAGGATCTTGAGGGTGCGCCGCAGCGGCTCCGCCGCACCCCACAACAGCTGATCACCGACCGTGAACGCGCCGAGGTACTCGGATCCCATGCGCAGCTTGTGCAGGCGGCCCACCGGGACCTTCAAGGTGCCGTTCACCGCTGCAGGCGTCAGGCGCTCCAGGGAGGCCTCCTTGGTGTTCGGGATCACCTCGACCCAGTGGTTGCCTTCCTGGATCACGCTCTCCAGCTCGTCGAGCGGCACGTCCTTCTTGAGCTTGATGGTGAGCGCTTGTGAGTGGCAGCGCATGGCGCCGATGCGCACGCAGATGCCGTCCACGGGGATCGCGGGATCGTTGCCCAGGATCTTGTTGGACTCGACATGCCCCTTCCACTCTTCACGCGTGTCGCCGCCATCCATCAAGCGGTCGATCCAGGGGATCAGACTACCCGCCAGCGGTGCGCCGAAATTTTCCCTAGGGAAATAATCTGCGAGCAGCGTCTGACCGACCTGACGGTCCAGCTCCAGAATGGATCCTGCCGCGTTCTCCACGTGGGGTTTGGCGTCCATGCCGATCTGGTACATCTGCGCGACGAGCTCGCGCATGTTCTGAGCGCCAGCTCCGGACGCTGCCTGGTAGGTCATCGAGCTGATCCACTCCACCCAGCCCCGTTGATACAGGCCACCCATGGCCATCAGCATCAGGCTCACCGTGCAGTTGCCCCCGATGTAGTTCTTCACGCCGCTGTCGATCGCCTGGTCGATCATCGCGCGATTGACCGGGTCCAGGACGATCACGGAGTCGTCATCCATGCGCTTGGTGCTGGCCGCATCGATCCAGTAGCCATCCCAGCCCGCCTTGCGCAGCTCGGGCAGCATCTTCGTCGTGTAGTCGCCACCCTGGCAGGTGATGATCGCCTGCTGCTGCTCGAGTGTCGCCAGGTCGTATGCATCCGCGAGCGGCGTGGTCTCTGGACCCACGTCGGGCCCGGGCTGCCCGACCTGAGAGGTGGAGAAGAACTTCGGCTCCAGCCCCTCGAAGTCGCGCTCCTTGACCATGCGCTCCATCAACACGGAGCCCACCATGCCTCGCCAACCAACCAGTCCGACCCGAGTCAGTGCCATGGCTGACGCTTAGCAGAGACGGCCAAGCGGATCACGAAAACCACGAACCCGTCGACATCGTTTCAACCCGCTCCAGCCCACGGCACGCACCGACGGGGAAAGTCTCCCTGCTGCGTGATCGCGGTGTGGCTGAGGGACGCCCGAGTCGTCGGGCCTCATCGACACGCCAGACTACTGAACGACGCGGAAGCACACGTCGTCGAGGAAGAAGCGAGCGTTGGCGTCGAAGTCGAAGTTCATCGTCAGCCGGGCCCCGTTGCTGGGTGCGTCCAGGGTCAACGGACCGTACTTCACCCAGTTCGGGTCTTCGTCCATCGTGACGAGGGTTCGACCCTCGATGTAGTTGAAATCGATGGTGAAGAAATCGAAGCTGAGCGACGGGTTCCCGTCGCCCCGATTGATAATCCGCGCAGAAAAGCTCACCTCCAGGGTCGCTCCGGCGTCGATGGTGACCTGGTTGGTGCCGATACCAGCGAAGTACGGGCTTCCCGTCACCGACTGCGTATCGATCAGCAAGGATCGACTGCCGCTCTGATGATCGATGTCCGTCGACTCCCAGATCACCCCGCTGCCCATCTCGTAGATCACCTGCCAACCCGAAGGATGGTTGTTGGCTCCGACCAGCTCGAAGCTGGCGTTGGCCGCCAGGGTCGGACACGTCAGCGGACCACCGCCGCTGCCGCCGGATCCACCCGCGCTGCCGCCTGCGCCCCCGATGGCGCTTCCGCCCGCACCGGCAGAGCTCGTGCCGCCGGCACCTCCTGGAGTACCCCCGACACCCGAGCCCGAGGCGCCACCGTCTCCGCCGCCACTGGAGCCTCCGCTCGCGGAGGAGCCCCCCTGACTCGAGCCGCTGGTGCCCCCCTCTCCGCCGCTCCCACCAGCGCCGGATCCAGCGCTGCTCGTACCGCCGCTGCCTGCGGAGTTACGCGGCGATAGTTGATCGGGGAACACCGAGCAAGCCGTTAGAAGTAGCAAGCCAGCCAGACCAACGTAGCGCACGAAACCGCAGTCTATCACGGCTGGCACTTGCTAGCCTGCGCGGATGAACTCGGACGAGACCAGCGCGCCGAAGCCTGAACAGGCGTTGTCCGCCGGGCCGAACCCCTACGCGCCTCCCGCTCGCGAACCCGATGAAAGCTCGCACTCGCCGAGCGCCGACGCTCGGCCTTTCACGACCACCGCGGTCGGGGTCGCGACCTTCTTCGGCAGCGCGCTGGCGGGGACCATCGTGATGTATCTGAGTCTGTCGCGTCTGGGGCACGCCGCCGGAGCGCGGCGAGCCCTGCTACTGGGAGGGGGCCTCACGTTGCTGACCCTGGCCGCGGCTCTCTCCTTGCCGCAGGGAATCGGCAACGCGGTCCCTCTCGGGGCAACCATCGCCATGGTGATGCTAGGCCGACAGATGCTGGATCCGGTGGTCACGCCCCACCTCGGCCGCGGAGGACGCAAGGGCTCCGGCTGGTTGGTCGCTGGGATCAGCCTTGGTTCGGCGCTGGTTCTGCTGGGCGTGCTGGTCGGCCTCAGCGAAGGCCTGGGCGTCACGGGAGACGACTACGTCGAAGCGAGCCCAGGCCACAGAGTGGTGTACGAGAGCGGGGCCAGCGAGGGCGAAGCACGCCAGGTGGCGGAGACGTTGGAGCGCCAGGAAGTTTTTCCTCCGGGAGACAAAGCGGAGGTGATCCTGCGGCGCCGGGGCGCTGGGCTCGAGCTCCAGGTCGTGCTGTCGAGCGGCTGGAAGGACCAGCCCGTTGTCGACTACTACACCAAACTGGCGGACCAGCTCGCCGTGCGGACCGGGCGCAGTCCATTCGCGATCCTGCTGTGCAACGAGTTCCTGATCACCAAGAAGAGGATCTCGAGCACCGGTCCCTGACGGCGACGCGCGGGCGCGTCACGCTACGCGGTCGGTTTCCTGGCAGAAATGATAGGCACCTGCCAGACCAGGTACGCCTCCGGGTTCTTCGCTGCGTCGATCATGCCCTGGAAGCACGCAGCGACGTACGACGCCTGACGCCCGGTCGCCGCCGCCAGGGGCTCCGTGTAGCCGTCACGCCAGGCCTCGAAGATCCCTGCCAGCAGGCGCCGAGGCACGCGCTCGCTGTCCACGGTCACGTAGTCGATACGGGCTGCCTCCAGACCCCTCGCTCGGACCAGTGGCAAGCTGTGGCGCCCCACGCGGCCATCGCACTGGATGCTCTCGAGGTAGGGCAGCGCGACGTCCACCCAGAAGCGGTCCAGATCCGGCTGGTCACGCACGTGGGGCATGTGGAGCATGCCGTAGTCTTCGCTGAGCAGGTGTAGATGACCTCCGGGCGCCAGCACGCGGCACAGCTCGGCGAGCAAGCCTGGGAAGTCGGGCACCGCCTGAGAGAGGTGTCGACACACGACCAGGTCGAAGCTGCCGTCCTCCGCGGGCAAGGCGAACGCATCTGCCTCGCGGAAATTCACTCTGCTCTCGAGGCCCGGTCGATTCGCCAGGGTGGTTTCGTTTCCCACCGTCTCCGGGCTCCCGGGCGCCGCATCATTCTCCAGAGCGGCCTTCACGGCCAGCGCCCGCTCCGCGAGCGCCAAGTTGCCCGGCAGGATGTCCACACCGAGTAACGTCGCCTCGGGGAACAGCTCCGCGAGGCGTAGCGTGATCTCGCCGGTTCCGCAGCCCACGTCGAGCGCCTTGAAGGCGCCTTCGAGCTGGTAGCGCTGGAAGAGCCGCTGCTCTTGGGGCCAGATGGCGCGAGCCTGGAAGTCGAGGTTGCGGGCCATCGACTCATCGCCCATCTGCGCGGCCTGAGGGTTCGTGCTCATGCTGGCCGGAGCATACAACCGACCTGGTCAGCGCGCGCCAGGCCTGGCACCGTGTGAGTCGATGAGCGCACGAATCCTCTCCACCGGAGCGTACTGGCCCACGCGCCGCGTGAGCCGCGCGGAGCTGGAGGCAGCCGGTTTGAAGGTGCCTCGCGGCCACGAAGAGCATCGAGTCGCTGGCCCAGCAGAGACGTCGGTGCTCATGGCCGAGCGAGCGCTCCAGCAAGCGATGAACCGGGCCGAGCTCGATCCGCGAGAGATTGACCTCGTGATCGCGTTCTCCGGCATGGGCGACTGGGACTTCCCGAAGGACGTGAACCTGCTACCTGGTCGGCTGGGCTTGGAGCACGCGGCGTGCTGGACGCTCGACACGGCGTGCGCCAGCTTCATTTCTGCCCTCAAGTGCGCTCACGCGCTGATCTCTAGCAAGCTCCAACACCGCGTCGCGATCGTGACCAGCATGAACTGGTCCACCCGAGGCATCGGCCCGGGCACCAACCACTCGAGTCTCGCCGACGGCGCTGCAGCCGTGATCGTCGAGGGTGGCTTCGATGAGGGTAGCTTGCTCGGCGTGCGTGAGCGCACCGACTCCAGCGGCTTCGACTTCGTGACGTTGCCTTCACCCCACGCCCGGGGCGGGCTGACCCACTTCGAGTTCTCCAGTGACCCTCGCTACAAAGACTACTTCATGCAAGAGGCGTTGAGCGTGCCTCGGGAGCTGCTCGGGGAGAGCGATGTGTTTCCGGGCGACGTCGACTGGTTCATCCCGCACCAGGCCAGCATGGGGCTGATCGAGCGCTGGACCGAGGCGCTCGACATCCCTGCCACTCGACTCCTCACCACATTCGGTTCCGCGGGGAATATATCGGCGGTCAACATCCCGCTGACCCTGGATCACTACATCGCTGAAGGCCGGATCGAGCGCGGCCACAGACTCCTGTTCTTTGCCCCGGGAGCCGGCATGCATCTGGCAGCCATGCTGTGGCGCTACTGAGCCCACGGTCTCGGCTTCACGATCTTGGCTTTGGCAGGGCGCTGGCTCAGCCGCCCTGGCCCTCGGACTCACGCACCGTGGCCAGCGTCACCCAGACCGCCATCGCCGCGGCCATCGCGGTGGTCACGCTGAACACCGCCGGCACCAGAGCCGGGTACGCGACGGTCAGCGCCAGACCAGGCAACAGTGGCGCGAGCATCCACGCCAGGCGGCGGTTGACCGTCAGGGCGCAGACGGCGACGCCCAGCGTCATCAGGAGCTGATCGTGCACCAGGATCGCGTAGGGGTCGACCTCCAGGGCCCAGCCGATCAGGCGGTCCGTGAGCATCCCCACCAGCACCAGCATCAGCGTCCCCATGAGGCGCCGGTTGAAAGCGTTCACCAGCACTGATTTCCGCATCACCATCAGCCACGCACCGACGACCAGGTTCATGCCCACAGAGAGCTGCACCATCCTCAGGTGCGTGAGTTGGCGTCCGCTGAGCACCAGGTACATGCCGAAGACCGAGAACACGACGCCGGAGGCCCCGAGGTAGATCGCCCCGCGCAGGCGCTGACGCGAGGCGACGTTGACGTCGAGATCCGCAGCCAAGCGCTGTAGCTCCACCGCTCGCTCGGCGGCTGCGGCTCGTTCTCGCTCGAGCGCCTGCACTCGCTCAGCCAGGTCAGGAGGCACGTCCGCGAGCTCCGAGAGCCAGGTCCGCGCTCGCCGAGCGTCGCGAGTCAATAGCTCGGCCTCCACCAGGCGCACCAGGCACCGCTGCTGCCCGGCGCGCGCCGCAGCGTTCTCACTCCAGATCTCGAGCGCCTGGGAGAAGCCGAAGCGGGCGACGCTCAGGAGGTCGCCGATCTCGCGGAGCGTGGTCGGAGCAAGAGTCCGCGCGCGTCTGGAGTTCAGGCTCAGCGCCTCCTCAGCTTTTTCCACACGGATCAATGACTCGCGACTCAGGCGCACCGAGCTCTGGTGCTTCAGGTAGGTGCGGATGGCCGCACGGAACTCCTCGGCGCTCTGGTAGCGCTGTTCGGGATCGCGCCGCGTCGCGCGGTTTGCGATCTCCGCCAGCTCGCGCGGTACCGAGTCAGGGTAGGCGATGGCCTCCGAGCGCTCCGCCTCATCGAGCAGGTCAGCCAGACTCTTCCCCCGATGCCTGTAGCTGGCGGTCAGCACCTCGTGCAGCGTGGCCCCGAGCAGGTACACGTCGGTTCGCGCATCGATCGGACCCCCGCGCACCATCTCCGGTGCCATGTACGCCGGGGTACCCGCGAGGCCGACCCCGGGCTGCTCGGGTTCGAGCTGCAGGGCGATTCCCCAGTCCACGAGGTAGACCTCACCGAAGCGCCCAAGCATCACGTTCTCCGGCTTGATGTCGCGGTGCACGATTCGACGGCTGTGAGCGAAGTGCACGGCGTCGCAGACCCGCGCAAGGATCTCGAGGTGTGCCACGCGACGGGCCTCGTCATCTATTTCCTCACGGTTATCACTGACCCAGTCCTTCCAGGCGCCGTGCTGGGCGTCGTGGATCAACGCCGCCCACTCGACGCCCTCGATGCGCTTCATCACGACGACCGGACGCCCTGCCTGGTCCAGGGCGAGCGAGTGAACCGGAACGATGCCGGGGTGCTCCAGCTTCCCCGTCACCACGCCCTCGTGGATCAACTGAGCGCTCACCTGCTGGGAGGCCGACGGCTTGCTGGTCTTCACCGCAACCTCTCGCTGCAGCGATCGCTGGCGGGCCAGGAGCACGCGCCCCATGCCGCCCTCTCCAAGCAGACCCACGAAGTGCAGGTCGATTTCGCTGCGCCCTCGCAAGGATTCCAGCGCGGCCTCACCCAGGCTCACGGAGATCCGGGGCAGGCTCTCGGCGGCGCGCGTCGCCTCCTCCACCAGCGGCAGCGTGCTCCCTCCAGCTGCTTCGGGACGCAGGGTGGTGGCGTGCGCCGTTCGACGCGACGGCAGCGCAGGCTCGTCCAGTCGTTGCGTGCGCTGCGAAGCGTCCCCCATCGGACGCTAGCTTACAGGTCTTCGGCCCAGGTCCAGCGAATTCCCAGCTGACCGAAGTCGCCGCCCTTGATCCCCAGATCGTCAGGGCTGAACAGCACGGGCACGAAGTTGCCGCGAGCCTCGAGATCCTGAAACAGGCGCATGCGCAGGATGATCCCCGCGCGGACGGTGTCCGTCTCGCGATCCGGATCGCGCAAGTACTCGCCGACGATGCCCAGCTTGAGCGCTCCGTCGCCGGCGACGGGAAGGACGTAGCCCAGGCGCTGACGGAAGATCCACGGGGCCTTCGCAACGATGCGTAGCTGCTCGGTGTAGACGTACTGGTCGTCGGGGACACCGGTCATGTAGGTCACCGAGCTCTCGCTGAGGATGTAGCCGGGGCCCACGATGGGGGTGAGGGTGATCTCGGACTCCAGCGCGAGGTAGCGCGCGGGATCTCCGTCGTCATACTCGATGTCCCGTCGATCGTAGCCATCCTGAACCGGCAGGAACGACTTGCTGAACGAGTACAGGTAGCGACTGCCCGCGCGAAAGTCGACTGGGGGCAGGGCCAGTCGAATACCAGCATAGCCGCCTGCCGCGGTCCCGCTGACCAAGGGGTTCGCGTCCACGCCGACCCAGGTTCCCCACGGGTTGCCGTAGCCCACCGAGCCGCGGGGCCGCAGGTACTGGTAGCCCACGTCGACCGCGGTAGCGACGAACGCGCTGGGCTCGCGATCCGGATCCCGAGGCCCCAGGGGGACACCAACCGGTTCGCCCGGCGGCGGAGCGCCCGCGCCCCCACCACCCACCACCTGAGCCAACGCCTCGGCAGGGGCTCCGGCCACGAACAGGCCGAGCAGCAGCGCTAGGGCACGATGAGCCATCAGAACGACCCCCAGACGCCGATGCCACCCGGCGTCGGCATGAGCCGCACCTCGATCTCCTCGGACCCGAGGCCCGGCGTCTCCTTGGTATCCTTGCGGTAATGTAGCACCAGGGGAACGGCGATACCGACACCCGTTCCCACGATGGCGCCGGTCAGCACGTCACTCATGTAGTGGAAGTCCGAGACGATGCGCATCGTCCCCACGAAGCCGGCGAGCGCAAAGCCGCCCAAGCATGGAGCCAGAGCGCTGTTCTCACCGTAGATCGGCAACTTCGTGTGGTGAACGCAGTTGACGGCTGCAGCCGCGAAGCTCGCGGACGTATGCCCGCTGAAGAAGCTACGGTAGCGGTTGACGTTCACGCAGTCCGAGGTGTTGGCGTCGAGCTCGGCGCCACACGTGCGGCCGTAGGGCCGCTCCCTGCCGGAGGCGAGGTTGGCCAGGGACTGGATCGCCAAGGTGAAGGAGATCGCCTCGAGATCGATCAGCGCCGTCTGTACGCCGATGTCGGGGCTATCCCTATACCACGAGGAAACAATGAGCGAGTCCACGAGTAGCGGATAGCTCATGGCCAGCGTCAGACCGACGTCGCTGTAGTCCTCCGCGCGCTGACGCCAGTGACGCCCGCCCGCCCGCAGCACGTCTCTCGCCGCTTCGTCGAAGCCGACGTGACTGGTCCAGGGCTCATCCTCGTTGGGGCCGATCGCATAGGCGGTGGCGAAGGTCGTGACCGCAATGCCGGTCAGCACGCCGTTGCCCACGGTGTAGCGCTTCCACTGCTTGTTCCAGACCAGCGAGTCGCCGCCGCCTTGCTCGAACCTTCCACTGCCAGGCCGCACCTGCTCTTCGGGTTCAGCGCCCGCCTGGGTGGCCCCGGTGCTCTTGGCGTTCTGCGGCGAGGTGCTGGGCTCGCCACCGCTGGGCGCAGCGACTGCCGACCGGGCCTCTCCCCCGAAACAAGCCAGAAAGGCGGCGACCCCGACTACCCCAGGACCAGTAATTCCATACGGAAAACGCCAAGGTCGGCAGGGGACGGCCGGAGAACTCACGGCGCGCAACATACGTCTTACCAACAACGAGTCCAGACCCAAGACAGAGAGAGGAAAAGCGCGAAAACTTCGCGCGTCACTTTGCAGAACCCATGCCGCGAACGTCCGGGCTCTTGCTCATACGCTCGCCGATGCGGAAGGCCATCTCCAGCGCCTGGCGGTAGTTCAGCCGGGGATCGCAGAGGCTGACGTAGTTCTGATCCAGATCGGCCTCACTGAGCCCTCCACCGGTGCACTCCGTCACGTCCTCTCCGGTGAGCTCGAAGTGGACGCCGCCGAGGCGGGACCCCAGCGACTCGTGGACGTCGAAGGAGCGCTCCACTTCGTGCAGGATGTCGTCGAAGTTGCGGGTCTTGATGCCCGAAGCCGTGGTTTGGGTGTTGCCGTGCATCGGATCCGAGACCCACAGGACGTGGCGACCATCGCCCTCGAGCGCTTCCACCAGCACGGGCAAGACCTGCTGCACCCGCTCCGCACCCAGCCGGGTGATCAGCACCACCTTGCCAGGTTCGTCCCGTGGGTTCAGGCGATCGAGCAGGCGACGCAGGCCGTCCGGCTCGGCGCCGGGCCCGAGCTTGATGCCGACGGGGTTCTGGATGCCGCGAAAGAACTCCACGTGGGCGCCGTCCAGATCTCGCGTGCGCTCACCGATCCAAGGCAGGTGAGTCGTGAGATCATAGAAGCCGGCGTGGTGCTCGGTCTGCCGAGTCTGGGCGGCCTCGTAGTCGAGGCTCAGGCCCTCGTGGCTGGTGTAGAAGTCGACGCGCGTCAAGTCACCGACCTTCGCCTCCCCGAGAGCCTCCATGAAGCGCAGGGCCTCCGCTAGCTGCTCGGTGGTCCGACGGTAGCTCGCCTTGAGCTCTGCCGTGACGTCGTCGCGCTCGATGAAGGAGAGATCCCAGTACTCGGGATGGTGGAGATCGGAGAAGCCGCCGCTGCCCAGGGAGCGAATGAAATTGAGCGTGAGGGCGGCGTGCCAGTAC
>JAGQIY010001494.1 GCA_020430865.1 Myxococcales bacterium | reverse complement strand
CGTGCTTCGCCGCGTGGATACGCGTACCGCCTGCAGGGATCGCGACAGCGGGCTGCCCATCACAGGCGCCGGGGGTGAGCACTGGTGCGTGAACTGTCACTCTCCCGGCGACAACCTCGGTACCAGCGTGCCGCCCTGGGACGGCCGCAGCCTGACCTCTGCCACCCGTCAGCCACTGAAGGATCTGCTGCCCGCCAGCGCGATGGAAGGCATCAGCTGCGCGTTCTGTCATCAGGTCGCCGGTGCGGTGCGTCCAGGCAATCAAGCGCGCGGACTGTACGAGGGCAACCCCAGCTGGACGTCCTTCGTCGATGGACGCCGCTTCAGCATGCGCCCGGAGGACTCCCGGGGGCGCTTCGGGATCGCCAACAGCGCGTACTTCCTCGACCCGAGCATCTTCCTGAGCCTGGCTGGACGCAGCGCGGGCGGCGGGGGCTTCGAACCCAGCGCCTTCCCCGGGGCGCCGACTCCTGGAAGCGCTCAGGTCGCGCGAGCGACCGAGGAGCTGCTCGGCGGCGCGCATCTTCCGATCCCCGAGGAGACGAAGAGCTACATCCAGAGCAGCGAGTTCTGCGGCGCCTGCCACGACGTGCGTCTGTTCGGTACTGACGTGCTCGGCGCGCGAATAGGCGAGCATTTCAAGCGACTGCGCAATGCCTACAGCGAGTGGGTGGCCTACAGCAACGCCGAGCGCGCCAAGGGCAAGGAGCCCGCGAGCTGTCAGGACTGTCACATGTCCACGTTCCCAGGTGTGTGCGTGCCCGGGGAGCCGAAGCCAGGAGCAGCGGAGGCGGGCGGGACGACCTACACCGCCCTGCTGCGAGGCTGCCCGCCCGGCTCCCACTTCGAGGCTCGTGAGCCGGGCGCATTTCCGGGGGGACACGCGGCAGTGAACAGCGGCGGGTCGGATCGCGTGACCCCGCATTACTTCAGCGGGGTCGACGTGCCGCTCGGGGGAGACTTCGAGGCTCACCTGGTCAACGAGGACCACATCGATGGCTTCGGGATCCCGCTCGGCGCTCGCGCGCGCCGCGACTTGCTCCTGGGCAAGACGTTCCGCTTCGAGCTGCGGAGCCCCGCGCGCAGCGGATCGCGGCTGCTGATCCCGGTGGAGATCGAGAACGTTGGCGGCGGGCACCGCGTGCCCGCAGGGTTCAGCCAGGAGCGCGAGTTCTGGGTGCACCTCAGGGTGACTGACGCGAGTGGCCGCGTGGTGTACGAAGTGGGGCGCGTGGATCGACCCGACGAGGATCTGCACGACAAGGAGTTCCTGCGCGTCAACGTACGTGACGATCTGCGGGACGGCAGGGGGCGGCCGCTCGGCGTGTTCGGTGCCGACGTCGCCGACGGACGTGACGTCCCGCGCTGGTTCCCCGATCCGCGGCTCGGGGGCACGGACTTCCGTGGCAGCGGGCTCATCAACTTGCAGAACGGCTTCTTGCGCTGCGTGGTGTGCATCGGGCGTATCGATGAGCGCGGCGAGTGTCAGCCGGGGCCGGGCCAGAGCGCGACGCGAGCCCTGCGCTTCACCGACGGCGATTACGACCTGGACACGGGCGAGTGTCGCTCGAACCTGAGCGGGGAGAACGCCCTGTTCGAGACCTACTTCCCCATCGGGAGCCTGGACGCCAGTCGCGGCGTGGCCAAGGGCCCAGACGCCATCATCGACCGGCGCTCGGCCCCGCACGGCGTCCCGCTGCGCTACACCTACGATCTTCCGACGTCAGGCGCCGGACCTTTCCACGTGGAAGCGGAGCTGCTGTTCCGCGCCTTCCCGCCGTTCCTGATCAAGGCCTTCGCCGCCTACGAGGAGCAGATGTCGCGGCGTGGGCAGCGGCCTTCGGGGCCGCTCGTCACCGAGGAGGCCCTCGAGCGGTTGGAGATCGTCCAGATCGCGAAGGTCGAGGTGGACCTGCCGTGAGTGCCTCTCGAGGCGCCGTCACGACGCCTTGGCCCCGACAAGTCTTCGAGTCCCCGGTGCTCCGGGGACTCGACGGTCGGGGACGCGAGGCCTTGGTAGAGGCGGGGCGACTGCGTGACTTCGCCGCCGGCGACGTGATCTACCGCGCGGGCGATCCCGGTGATGCGTTCTTCGTCGTTGCGCACGGCGAGGTGGAGCTGTTCGGCGCCCGTCGCGGGGATGCCGAGGCGAGTCGACTGCGCCTCGTGCGACGCAGCGAGACGTTCGGAGAGGAGGCGGTGCTCCCCGGTTCCTCGCGGAGAGCCGAGGCGCGGGCGCTGTCCGACATCCAGGTCGCCGAGGTGCCGGCGCGGGTGCTGACCCGCGCCGCCACGCGCGAAGGCGCCGAGAACTACGGGCGAGAGGAGCGCGCTCTGAGGCGCCAGGCGACTCGCGATCTGCTGAGTACGCTGGCGTTCACCCGAGAGCTCGATCCCCACGACGTCGACCTGGTGCTGGACGCCGCCGAGTACCGCAGCGTGCGGCGCGGGGAACGCTTGTACGTCACCGGCGATCCGGCGGACGACTTCTACCTGCTGGTGGATGGCCTGGTGCAGCTGCAGACCGAGACCGATGCCGGGATCCGCGTCACCGGTTATCTGTCGCGGGGTGACTTCTTCGGTGACGAGGAGGTGCAGAGCGGACAACCGCGGCGACTGACCGCGGCGGCGCTCGGCGAGTGCGCCGTGCTGTGCCTGCCGATCTCCGTGCTGCGAACCCTCGCCGATCGCAACCCGGGGCTCCTGCCCCGCCTGCGGCGCATCAGCGCCGAGCGCCAGCGCGCCCAGGTGAAGCTCGTGGGAGACGCCGCCAAGCGCACCACCCAGCACGTGTTCAAGGACGTCTATCGCATGCAGATGGCGCGGGCGCTGCTCGCCATCGACCAGGACACCTGCGTGCGCTGCGGACACTGTGCGTGGGCCTGCGAACACACTCACGGCGTCTCGCGGCTGGTGCGGCGTGGGGACAAGATCATCACGCCCCTGGTCAGCGACTCCAGCGCGCCGAAGAGCCTCCTGCTGCCAAATTCCTGTCAGCACTGCAAGAACCCGGTCTGCATGATCGACTGCCCCACGGGTGCCATCGGGCGCGAGGCGGAGGGCGAGGTCTTCATCCGCGAGGATCTGTGCACGGGGTGCACGGCGTGCGCCAAGGCCTGCCCGTGGGACAACATTCGCATGGCGCCACGCATGGCCGGCGGCGGCCTCGCGGCGCGACTCAAGGCCGAGGCCGACTCCGCGCAGAGCGGAAAGCGGCGCCTGGACCTGGTGCAGATCTACCCGGAGGTCGCGGTGAAGTGCGATCTGTGTCGCGATTTCTCGGAGCCGGCCTGCGTCGTGGCTTGCCCCACCGAGAGCATCTTCCGTCTGGATCCCAGCGAGGAGATCCAGGAGGTGCGGGCGCTCTTCGGCGGCGCCGCTCAGAGCCGCAAGCTCCGCGCGGCTCGTCCCTGGCAGGACTACGTGTTTCCCTTGGGGCTCGGTGGAAGCCTGGTGCTCGGCGCTGTCTTGTTGAGGATCCTCGGGGAACCGACCGCCAGTCGTAGCCTCGGTCTCGGCATGGCCGTGGCGGCTCTGGGAGCGCTCGGTTGCTTCGGCCTGGCCGCCTATGTGCTGCCCAAGCGACGCTTGAAGCTGTGGATGAAGGCCGCCCAGCGCAGCTCGCTGCGTCAGGAGACCGCCCATGTCCATCGTGGCCGGTCCCGGGTGAAGCCGTACTACGTGGCTCACGTGCTCGGGGGTCTGCTGGTGCTGGCGCTGGTCGCTGGGCACACACGCCTGGGGCTCGGTCACGGCCTCACCGCCTGGCTCTCCTTGACCTTCTGGGCGGTGGCAGCTCTGGGGCTCCTGGGCGCGTGGCTTCAGCACTGGTTGCCGGCGCGACTCGCGCGGATCGAGCGGGCGGGGCTCCTGCCCGAGGACTTCCCCGCGGAGAAGCGCAAGCTGAACGACCGGCTGTTTCGCGAGATCTCGGGGCGTAGCGACCTGGTGAAGAAGATCGCCGAGCGCGTGCTCTTGCCCTACGCCAGGAGCCCCGTCGGTCCGCTCTGGTTGTTCCTGAGTGGGCGCAGCGCCGGCGAGGAGCAAGCGCGCCTCGAGTCGCGCATCGACGAGATCCTCCAAGGGCGAGGCGCCGAGCGCCGACTCGGCCTCGATCAGCTGACCAAGATCGCCGTGGAACTCAGGGCGCTGCCTTTGCGGCGCGTCCTGACCTTCTCGCTGCGCGCCTGGCACACGCCCCACGCCATGCTGAGCGTGCTGCTGCTGATCTTCCTGCTACTGCACGTGGTGAGCGTCGTGGGGGCCTCGTGAGCGAGCCAGCGCCCGAAGCCGGCATCGACATCGCCCGCGGCAAGGCCGTCGGCCGCAGCCGCGTGGCCCGCAAGGCCGAGCGTACGAGTGACGTCTTGCGTTTCCGTGGGGTTCTGGTGGGCGCGGTGGTCTGCAGCGTGGCAGCGCTGGTCGCCTACTTCGCCGGTGGAGGCCGGGTGATGAGCGCCCCGGGCCCGCTCTCCGACTCTCACGTCGAGGCTCAGGTCGCCTGCGCGAGCTGTCACACCGAGGAGGACGGCAGCGCGTCGGCGCGCGCCTGCGTCGGCTGTCATGGGCCTCATCCGTCGACTCGTCAGGGGCACCTGCGCCTCAGCCAGGCGGGGCGTATGACCTGCGGGACCTGTCATCGCGCCCACGGCGGAGGCGAGATCGTGGAGCTCGCCCCCGACGGAGTCGCCTGGGTGCGTCGCGCGGGCGCGGAACCCATGAAGCTCCAGGTGGCGGCGATCGGCGGGAGCAAGCGCCTGAAGGTCCCGACCCCGCCGCTCGCGCGCTGCGCCAGTTGTCACCGCACGGAAGCAAAAGAAGACCCCGTTGCGCGATGCGTGGCCTGGGCAGGCGGCAAGGGGGGCGAGCCAGTCAGCGTGTGCTTCGACGAACACCGAGTGGCCGCCGCGGCTGGGGCAAGCGGGGGCGCGGAGCGAGACGCCGCCTACGAACAGGCGCGAGTGGCGGTGGCGAGCGTAGCGCCTGGCTCTCGCAGGGCGCTCGATCTCACCTGGCTCGGCGTGTCATTGGCGGTGGTGCTCGGCTTGGTGAGCAGCGCCCTGCTGAGACGCCAGGCCAGACGTGAAGAGCCGCGCGGCGCCAAGCAACCGGTGCTCGCGCCGGCCCTGGTGCGTCGCCTGCCCACCATCGATGAGAGCACCTGCATCGGCTGCAACGCCTGCGTCGACGCGTGTCCCTACGACGTCCTGCAGCTGGAGCGCTACGTCGCCAAGGTCGTGCGCCCCGACGACTGCTGTGGGCTCACGCTGTGCGAGCAGCGTTGCCCCAACGGCTCTTTGGTCGTGCGAGAAGGCGAGCCGATCTTCGACCGACCGCTGGTGAGCGAGAGCCTCGAGGCTCTGGAGAGCGCAGGCGTGTTCCTGGCCGGGGACGTGACCGGGCTGCCGCTGATCCGCAACGCCATCAACCAGGGAGCGCAGGCGATGGACGCCATCGCCCAGAGCCTGACCGCGGCGGGGCCCGCGGCAGCGCGAGGCGACGTCTTGGACGTGTTGATCGTTGGCGCGGGCCCGGCGGGGCTCAGCGCGGCGCTGGCGGCCGACGAGCAGCGCCTCGACTACCTGGTGGTGGAGCAGGGCTCCGTCGCCGAGAGTATTCGCAGTTTTCCGCGAGGCAAATTAGTGTTCGACCAGCCGCTCGGAGTGCCCAAGATCGGCGAGCTTTGGCTGGAGGAGAGCAGCAAGGAGGAGCTGCTGGCGAAATGGCGTCGCATCGTCAGAGAGCAGCGCGTGCGCATCGACGAAGGTTGGCGCGTGGTCGCCTGTCAGCGCGTCGATGGCGGACCGCCGCTCGGCTTGCTCGAGGTGACCCTGCAAGATGCCGATCGGCACGAGCGCAGGCTGCTCACACGGCGCGTGCTGCTGGCTGTGGGACGCCGCGGCTCGCCCCGCAAGCTGCCCCTCGAGCTGCCCGACACGACCCTCGACTCGGTGTTCTACCACCTGGCGGACGCGCGGACGTTTGCCGGCAAGCGGGTGCTGATCGTGGGCCTGGGCGACGTCGCGATGGAGACGGCGATCGCGATCGGTCGCCAGCCGGGGACACGGGTCGCCATATCTTACCGGGGGGAAACGTTCAGGCGGGGCAAGCGGCGCAACATCCAGGAGCTCGAGCGGCTGGTGCGCGGCGGACGCGTGGAGCTGCTCTGGAACAGCGACGTGACGAGCATCGCTAGCAGCGGGCACGTCGGGGAGCTTGGACAAGGGCTCAAGGTCTGGTTGAACGAAGGGGGCGTGGAGCGCGTCCTGGAGCTCGATGCGCTGTTCGTGATGATCGGCAGCGTCGCACCCTGGCGACTGCTGGAGGGCTTCGGGGTGCGCCACGGCGCGGCTCTCACCCCCGAAAAATCCACGGAACAGGCGGCAGCCGACTCGCCCGTCAGCACCGAGCGGAGCACCTGAAGCAAATTAACGAATTGAAATAATTAAGGAATTCTTTCTGTCTCCGCGGGAGATCGAATCCGGCGCTTTTTCGTACAAGGTGAAAGTTCAGGCGGCTCGCTGCGTTGGGCGGGGAGCAAGGGAGAGTTCGCAGATGAAGGTTGGAACCGTCGGGCTGCTCGCGGCCCTGGGGATGACGTTGACGTCGGTGTCGGTGTGGTCGCTCACGCCCGAGGCCTCGGGAGATCCCCAGGCGCCCGTCGTGGGGAGCGACCTGGTCGTCGCCGATCCGGGGCCAGCGCAACCGGTCATCCGCGCGGATTTCACCGCGGGGAGCACCGTGATGGTGGAGGGCCGCCTCGGCAACGGCGTGATGCAGGCGGGTCGTGACAACGAGACGTTCTTGATGGCGCGGGTGTTCGCCGACGGCAACGCACGAGCCACCGAGGCCGCTCCCGTGAACCTGGCCATCGTCATCGATCGCTCTGGGTCCATGAAGGGCAAGCGCCTGGAGAACGCGATCAACGCAGCGCGTGGCACCATCGCGGGTCTGAACCGCGGCGACGTGGTGAGCGTGATCGCGTACGACGTCGAGGCCGAGGTGCTGGTGCAGCCCACCACCATCGACGAGATCTCTCGCGCTCGGGTCACGGAGGCCCTGTCCAACGTGCGCGCCGTGGGCGACACCTGCATCTCCTGCGCGCTGGACGCCGCCGAGCGCGCCCTCGCGAATCGTGACGGCATGGTGAACCGCGTCCTGTTGCTCACGGATGGAGAGCCCACCCGCGGCATGAAGGACGTCAGCGGCTTCGAGCGCATGAGCGCCCGCTTGCGCGACAAGGGGATCCCCGTCAGCACGATCGGGGTCGACGTCGACTACAACGAGCGCATCCTCACGGCGATCGCTCGCGAGTCCAACGGTCGCCACTATTTCGTGGAGGACGCGGACTCGCTGTCCAAGATCTTCGAAGAGGAGCGCAACGCGCTGAAGCAGACCGTCGCCAAGGACACGGAGCTCGTCGTGGACCTCGCCCCAGGTATCCGGGTGGAAAAAGTATTCGACCGCTCGTTCCGTCAGGAAGGCAACAAGCTGATCGTGCCGATGGGGACGATCTCCGGGGGTGAGGAGAAGACCCTGCTCGTGCGCCTCAGCGTGCCGCGAGGCGCGGAAGGCGAGCGCGCCGTGGCCAAGGTGGATCTGGCGTATCAGGATCTGGTCGAGCGCCGTCGCGGTTCCTGCAACGGGGAGCTGGCGGCGTTCATCAGCTCGGACCCCGCGCGGGTGACCCCGCTGGACCCGTTCGTCGCCGCGCGCGTTGGGCGCAGCGAGACGGCGGAGTCATTGCTCGAGGCCAACGAGCTGTTCGCGCAGGGCCGGGTCGCGGAAGCACAGAAGCGCCTGACCAGTCAGCTCGACGCGCTGAACAAGCGCCGCGCTGCGGCCAAGTCGGCGCCGAACTTCGCGCCCAAGGCGGACAAGGACTTCGATCGGCAGCAAGCGGCGCTGGGCGCCGCCAACAGCGGCTTCGCGCAACCACCACCGGCCCCAGGGGCAGCTCCGGCCGAGCCTGCGCAGGAGACCCGCAAGGGCAAGGCTCAGACGCGTTCGAACGCCGAGGCCGCCGCGGATCTGGCATTCTGAGCTGGCGAGACTTGCAGCGGCGCGCGCGGTCGTCGAAACGACCCGATCGGGCGACGCCTGACTTGGCTTCAAACGCGCTGCCGAGCGCGTTAGTGTTGGCTGGCTCGGCGCCGCCGAGCCGGGGGAATGGTGCCGGGGCGACCTGAGCGAATGTTACTGTGTGGAAATAACTGGGTGGTCTCCGCGACGGAGGGTGCCTGCTCCACGCGTCCAGGGCTCGAGCGGCGGGCGCGAGTGACACCAGACTTTTTTCGGCGTCCAGTGGGAACTTTGCCAAGTCATGGCTTCCCAAGGCGTCTCTCTCTCGAGCGCCTCGGGCGCGGAGCTATGCACCCTGCGTATCCGTAAGGAGTCGGGGTCAGAGGAAACCATGAAGAACAAGCGCGGAGTTCTGCGAGTCCTACTCATCACTCTCTCGGTGTGCCTGGTCGGCGCGGTGGTGGTCTACGTGCTGAAGCGCGAGCCTCCTCCGAGCGCCGCGGCTCCGATCCAGGCGCGCCTCGAACTGGCGACCGGTGACGTGAAGATCGAGCAGGGGGGCGCCGAGGAGCGCGGCTCGAGCGGCATGGCGTTGCTGAGCCAGGCCAAGGTGGTCACCGGCAAGGGGGCGCGCGCCCTGGTACGCCTGCCCGATGGCTCCAGCATGTTTCTGCGGGGAGACAGCGACGTCACGCTGAGCGAGGGCCAGATCAGCCTCGGCAAGGGTGAGTACTGGCTCAACGCACCGCCCACGGATCGCAAGGCGCTGGTGCACGCGGTCGGTGACGTCAGCGTTTCCGCGGTGGACTCCGGGCTCAGCGTGAAGCTGAAGGACTCGGCGGCGGTGATCTACGTCGCCCGCGGCATGGCCATCGTGACTGGCAAGGGCGGACGCGTGGAGGTCAACGCGGGCGAGCAGGCGACGGTGAAGGGCGCGGACGCTCCCCGCGTGGCTCCGCTGGCGTTCTGGGATGACTGGACGGGGGGCATGGCCGACTTCGCCGCTGGCGGGAGCATCCCGGGCGCAGGCACCGGTACCATCTACGGGGTGGACGACGGCGCCGCACCTGGTAGTGCCACGCGGAAACTGGAGATCGCCAAGCAGGCGGTGCGCGCAGTCGTGCGCAACGGGCTCTCCGAGACCGAGGTGGACCAGACGTTCTTCAACCCTGGTTCGCGTGACGTCGAGGGTTGGTACTGGTTCACCTTGCCGAATGGCGCGAGCGTCACCGGCTTCGCCGTCGAGACCGACGGGGTGCTCGTCGAAGGTGAGTTCCAGGAGAAGAAGGAGGCCGCGAAGAACTACGGCACCACCAAGGCCACCGGGCACGCTCCAGCGATCCTCGAGTGGGTCGATCAGAGCACGTACCGGGCGCGCATCTTCCCGGTGCGCTCGGGCAAGACACGGCGTGTGGTGCTGCGCTACATCGAGCTGAAGCCCGTGGTCGAGAACGTGATTGAATACGTCTACCCCATGGGCCGCGGGGAGCCCGTGCGCATCGGCGAGTTCTCCCTCTCAGTGGATCTCGGGAAGGCGGGCGAGTCGATGAAGATCGCGACGCTCGCGGACGCGCGGGTCGAGCAAGGGGGCCGCAAGATCACCATGCGCCGCTCCGGCTTCACCCCACGCGCCGACTTCCAGCTCGAGGCGACGACCGCAGACGAGCGACCGCCGCTGCGGGTGTCCCGCTTCAAGGCGGGCG
>JAGQIY010001493.1 GCA_020430865.1 Myxococcales bacterium | reverse complement strand
GATCCACGGCTTCCAGCAGGCTTGTCAGAAGCTCAAGTACGCCAAGATCCCCGTCGTCGCGGCTCCGTACGGAATGACCGTGGGCGGTGGCCTCGAGGTGTGCCTGGGTGCCGACGCCGTGCAAGCCTACGCCGAGACCTATGCCGGCCTGGTCGAGGTCGGCGTGGGGCTCATCCCCGGCGGCGGCGGCTGCTTGAACCTGACGTGGCGCGCGCTGGAGAACATCCCCGAGGGCGCCGACGTGATCATCGATCCGCTGGTCGCTCAGGTGTTCAAGAACATCGCCATGGCCAACGTCGCGACCAGCGCGATGATGGCCCAGCAGTACGGCTACTTCCGCCAGGGAGACGGCATCAGCTACGACAAGGCGCGCCAGCTCTACGAAGCCAAGCGTCGCGCGATCGCGATGGCGGAGACTGGCTACCACCCGCCGGCGCCCCGCGCGCACAAGCTGCTCGGGGAGAGCGGCATCGCCACCATCAGCATGCTGGTGGACACCTTGGTCGCGGGTGGGTTTGCCACCGAGTACGACGGCTTCATCGCGCGCAAGCTGGCTTACGTGCTGTGCGGCGGTCAGGGCGGAGCAGCGGCCCCCGTCACCGAGCAGCAGATGCTCGACCTGGAGCGCGAGGTCTTCCTCAGCCTGTGCGGCGAGCAGAAGAGCCAAGAGCGCATGCAGTACATGCTGATGAACAACAAACCCCTGCGGAACTAAGCGAGAGGACACAAGACCATGGCAGACATTGCAATCATCGATGCCGTGCGCTCAGCGGTAGGCCGTGCGCACAAGGGCTCCCTCGCGAACAAGCGCCCCGACGAGCTCGCCGGGGAAGTCATCGCGGGACTTCTCGCACGCAACCCCGGCCTCAAGCCGGAGCTCGTGGAGGATCTGATCCTGGGCTGTGCGATGCCGGAAGGCGAGCAAGGGCTCAACGTGGCGCGCCCCGCGGGCCTGCTCGGCGGCCTGTCCGTCGACAGCGGCGGCATGACCATCAACCGCTTCTGTTCGAGTGGCCTCCAGGCCATGGCCCTCGCGGCAGGTGCGCTGGCGATCGGTTCCTACGAGGTGGTCGTCGCGGGCGGTGTGGAGAGCATGAGCATGGTGCCCATGACGGGCTTCAAGATCAGCGCATCTCCGCGGGTGATGGAGACCATGCCCACCACCTACACGCCCATGGGCATCACCGCCGAGAACGTCGCCAAGCGCTTCGAGATCAGCCGCGAGGACCAGGACGCCTTCGCGGCCAAGAGCCACGAGAAGGCCGTCGCCGCAGTCAAGGCGAACCGCTTCGACAGCGAAGTGGTGACGGTCAAGGGCGTACGCTACGTCAAGGGCAAGCACGAGGAGTTTGACTTCCGCACGGAGGAGCTCATTCGTGAAGGCACGACGGCGGAGGGCCTCGCGGCTCTGCGCCCGGTGTTCAGCACCACTGGTAGCGTAACGGCGGGCAACAGCTCGCCGCTCAGCGACGGCGCCGCGGCGGCCATCCTGATGACCAAGCAGAAGGCCAAAGAGCTGGGCCTCGAGCCCAAGGCCTGGTTCCGCCATTTCACCACCGTGGGCTGCGATCCGGCGATCATGGGCATCGGCCCGGTGCCCGCCGTGAACAAGCTGTTCAAGCAGACCGGGTACTCGATGAAGGACATCGACGTGGTGGAGCTGAACGAGGCGTTCGCGTCGCAGTCCGTCTACGTTCAGCGTCAGCTCGGGATCCCCGACGAGAAGCTGAACCCGAACGGCGGCGCCATCGCCCTCGGTCACCCTCTCGGCTGCACCGGCGCGAAGCTCGTGGCGACGATCATCCCCGAGCTCCAGCGCCGCGGCGGCAAGCGTGGTATCGTCACCATGTGCATCGGCGGCGGCATGGGCGCTGCGGGCATCATCGAGCTCGCCTGATCACCAGCCGAACAGCAGCACGCCCCATCTGTTCCGCAAGGAACTGATGGGGCGTCGGTGTTTCGTGGGTTGCTACGCCATGCGCAGCGCCTGGGCGCTCTCGGCGATGATCTCGAGCGAGCGGAAGCGCGCCGCGGGCTCGAAGACGTCGGAGACGACCATCAGCTCCTGAACCCCGGTTCGCTCGGCGAACTGCCGGATGCCAGCGCGCAGCTTCTCGGCGTCGCCGACGACGCTACAGGAGAGCATGCGCATGACGTGGGCGCGCTCCGCCGGGCTCCAGTAGCCTTCGATGTCGTCGATTGGCGGCTGTGAGAGGCCACGCTCACCGCGGATCAGGTTCGTCACGCTCATCTGCTGCGTGGTCGCGAGGCGCCGGGCCTCGGCGCCGGTGTCGGCGCCAATCAGGCCGATGCCAGCCATGGCGTAGGGCTCGCTGAGGGTCCTCGAGGGCTTGAAGCGGCTGCGGTAGATGCCGAGAGCATCCATCAGCATCTGCGGCGCAAAGTGGGAGGCGAAGCCAAAGGGCAAGCCGAGCTCCGCCGCGAGCTCCGCCCCGAACAGGCTGGAGCCAAGGATCCAGAGCGGCACCCGGGTGCCGGATCCAGGCACCGCCTCGATGCTCTGATCCGCGCGCGCGGGCTCGAGGTAGTGCTGCAGCTCCCGTACATCCTCGGGGAAGCGGTCGGCGCTTCGCGGATCGCGTCTCAGCGCCCTCAGGGTCATCGGATCCGTACCCGGCGCGCGGCCGAGCCCGAGATCGATGCGCCCCGGGAACAGCTCCGCGAGGGTACCGAACTGCTCGGCGATGATGTACGGCGTGTGATTCGGGAGCATCACGCCACCCGCGCCAACGCGGATGCGCTGGGTGCCTGCGGCGATGTGGCCTATCACCACCGGCGTTGCCGCCGTGCTGACCCCGCGCATGTTGTGGTGCTCGGCCACCCAGAAGCGCTCGAAGCCAAGTTGCTCTGCGTGGCGCGCCAGCGCCAGCGCGTCGCTCAACGCGCCGCGGCGGTCCGACCCCTCGCGCACTCGGCCCAGCTCCAGGATCGACAGCTTCACCTGCTGACCCTAAGACATCCGAGCCCTGGCGCCAGCGGGCGAGCGGTCTCAAACACGAAACGATGAGGGTTGCCCCACGCCTCGCTACCGCGCTCGCCGGGCTCTTGAGCGTAGCCTGCGCGCGTCGAGTGCAGGACGTGGAGTCGCCGTACCTGGCAGCGCTGGAAGCCCTGGAAGCGCGTCTGGGTGCTGCCGCACCCCACATCGCGAACATTGGCCCCGCCTTCGCACCTACCGGGCTGTACGTCGAGGGTGACGTCATCTGGGTGTACTCCGCGGCCCACTCGAGGCAGCGCGGCTTCCGTCTCGAGGCGGGTCGAGGCTTCGTGGAGGTCGGCGCCCGAAAGGGTCCCCGCGAGACGCTGCGCTGCGTGGTCGGCTCTGGCAAGTTCGCGGGGCGCACGCTGTGCCTCGGGCGCAGCGAGCCGGGGGCGCTGAGCGTGGTCGCCGGGGCTCCTTTCCACACGGAACTGGAGCCCCGGGCAGGCTTCCGGGACCTCGCCCAGGTCTCACCGGGTCGCCTGCTGGTACTGGACGATCTGCGTCAGCGCCTCGTCGAACTGGACCCCGACGGCCGCGTGCGTCTGCGCGTGCCCGTCCCATCGGGCAGCTATCGGGTCGGGCGTCTGGGAGCCGGCAGGAGCTTCGTGCTCAGCGCCACGCGACCCCACCTCAGCGTCTACGACGCGCGGGGTCGCCGCCTGTTCGCTTCGAATCGCCTCGCGCCGCTCCGAGATGCCCATTTCGACCCGGAGCGCGCGCGGCTGTTCGCGGTGGGTCCAGAGGACGCCCAGGTTCGGCGCTTCAGCGGTCCCATTCGCCACCTCGGCCATGAGCTCTTCAGCTGGGGCGTCGACGCGAACGGCTCCCTGCGGCCGACTCTCGAGCTGGACCTGGGCGCGCTCGGGCTCGCTGACCCCACCGCGGTCGCCACCAACGGGGAGGTCACGGCGGTGACGCTCACCGGCAGCGATCAGGTGCTCCTCTGTCGAACCGGAGGCG
>JAGQIY010001492.1 GCA_020430865.1 Myxococcales bacterium | reverse complement strand
GCACCGAGTGGTGCCAGCCAGCGTGGAGCGCGCCACGCGCTTCACTGACTCATCGCGTTGCCGAGCGCTCCGCAGCCATGGGTCTGGCGTGGTTGCTCGCGAATGAGTGTTGGAATGCACCGTTGTTTGACGTCGGATGGCCGGCCGCCTACCCTTGACGTACTCGCATGCGCTCTTTCATTACGCCTACCCGGCTCCTCGTCGGTGCTTTGATTGGTCTCGTGTACCCCGTTGCCTGCGCGACGGATCCAGGAATCGAAACTCCGAGCGGCTCGGGCGCGACTGGCGGCACCATGGACGCTTCCGCGGACTCCGCGGGAGGTTCGGGTGGCAACGGCGGCAACGGCGGCGACGGCGGAAACGGTGGCAGCGGCTGGCCAAGCACGGGTTTCGGTTCTCCGTGCGACACTGACGCGGATTGTGGAACGGGTCAGTGCAGCGACATCGGCAAGTCCAAACCCAACAAGGTCTGCACGGGACCGTGTATCGATGGCCAGGCTTGTCCGGATGGTGGCTATTGCGCGTTCAGCGAGACCAAGGGTTACATCTGCATCCCGGACAACGGCAACCAGTGCTTGCCGTGTACGGATGACAGCGAGTGTCCGAACATCGGGGATCGCTGCCTGATCTCGCCGAACGTCGATCGCTTCTGCGGCAGGGACTGCTCGTATGACGGCGCGTGCGGGACCGGGTACAGCTGTACCGATCCAGAAGCCTACGGAGCTGCGCCGGGGGGCGGCGCTGGTGGCGCTGGTGCTGGTGGCGCCGGTGCCGGTGGCGCCGGCGCTGGTGGCGCTGGTACGGCGGGCTCGGACGCCGGAGCGAGCGATGCGGGACCCTCGCCGAACGCTGCCATGGTATGCGTTCCCTCCGGAAACGAATCGTGCGCCTGCGACACCAAGCGTGACGGCGTGGCCCGCCGCTGCACTGCACAGTCAGGCGGGCTGGTCTGCGAAGGCACGGAGACCTGTAATGGTGCCAGCGGGGCCTGGGAGGGATGCACGGCCAGCTCACCTCAGCCCGAGGTGTGTGATGGTGCAGACAACGACTGCAACGGCACGCCGGACGACGCTACCGACGCCGAGCTCTGCGCCGGCGCTGGGGACCCGGCTCACACCGAGTTCGTGTGCAACTCCGGGCAGTGCGACCTGGGACCCTGCGACCCGGGTTGGACCGCGTACCCCCCGTCCCTGCCGAAGAGCGCTGGCTGCACGTGTGCGGTCGAGGCAACCGAGCCCAACGACACCTGCGGTGCCGCGACGGTGGTCATGACCGCTGTCAGCGACGGGTCCCTGAGCGCCGTCACCATCGAAGGCCGCCTCACGAGTGACACCGACGTGGACTGGTACACCTTCGATACGGTGGACACCGACGAGGGGACCACCAACTCCTACCATATCCAGGTGGATTTCTCGGCGCCGAGCCCCAACAACGAGTTCCAGTTCGATATCGTGCGCGGCGACAGCTGTGGGACCCCCGCCGCGAACCACACGGGGCTCACCAGCTACACCTGGTGTGTCGACGGCACGGGAACTGGTCCGCTTGGTGAGACGATCGGAGAGGAAACCTGTGGGCCTCAAGATGCTCGACACTGCGGTCCCCACGGCAAGAAGTACTTCCTGAAGGTGAGCCGCAAGACCGGAGCTTCGCCGACCTGCGACAAGTACACGCTCGTCGTCACGGCGAAGGGTAGCTTCAACTGCGACTTCGCTCAGAAGTGCTCGCCTCAGCAGGACGAGACCGGCAAGAGCATGTGAGCGCGCCCGCGGGGCAGCAGCGCGCCAAGGTCTACGCGGCCTAGCGCGCGGCGCCGCGCAGCCGGTCGAACAGGATCTGGAGCATCTGGTAGGTGAGTCCCCACACCGTGCGGCCATCGACGTCGTACGCGGGCAGGTACACGCGCTGGCCTTGCCAGTCGTAGGCGTGCTTGATATCGCGCTCTCCGCTCAGCAGGGGTCCCAGCGGAGCCCAGAGCGCCTCGCTGACCTCGTGGTTTGGACTCAGCACGGCTTGGCCTTCGAGCTCGAAGACGAACGGCGCGATGGCCAGGCCGAGGCGCTTGCCGCGTGCTACCGCAGGGATTCGAGGTAACGCGCCCAGGAGCCGCGCACTCTGACGCAAGTCGAGGCCTACCTCTTCCTGGGTTTCTCGCTCCGCGGTGTAGAGCAGTGAGGTGTCCTCGGGGTCGTGGCGGCCTCCCGGAAACGCCATGTGACCCGACCAGGGGTCGCCGTCGTGTTCGGCGCGACGAATCAACAACACCTCCGTGTCGCCCGCCGCTGGGCGAAGCACGGCCGCGACGGCCGCGTAGCGGCCACCACCGGCGATCGCTGTGCTGCCGTCGTCGACTTCCAGGGTGCTCAGGACCTGGCGGACGGAATCGAGCGGTACCGGTGGCATCAGCTGAGCAACTCGCGCGCGATCACGATGCGCTGGATCTGGCTCGTGCCCTCGTAGATCGTCGTCACGCGGACGTCCCGCAGATAGCGCTCGACTGGGAACTCCCGGGTGTAGCCGTAGCCACCGTGGATCTGAACTGCCCGATTACAGATGCGATTCGCCGCTTCGCTCGCGAACACCTTGGCCATGGAGGCTTCGCGGCTGAACGGAACCCCCTGCTCCTTCAACGTCGCTGCCCGCCAGCACAGGAGCTTCGCCGCATCCAGTTCCGTGCGGTTATCGGCGAGCATCCACTGAATCGCCTGGAAGTCGGCGATCGGCTGGCCGAACTGCTTCCGCTCCCGCGCGTAGCGCACCGAGTCCGCCTGGGCGGCGGAGGCGATTCCAATCGCCTGAGAGCCAATGCCGATGCGACCGCCATCGAGTGCCATCATGGCGATCTTGAAGCCTCCTCCCAGCTCGCCGAGCAGCGCAGACTGTGGCACCTGCACCCCGTCGAAGGTGAGGGGAACGGTGTTCGAAGCGCGCAGACCCAGCTTGTCTTCCTTCTTGCCGATCGACAGACCCGCGGCATTCTTATCCACGAGGAAACATGACACGCCCTTGGTGCCGGGGCCGCCGGTTCTGGCCCAAACCACGAACACTCCGGCGTGACCACCATTCGTGATCCACTGCTTCTGCCCGTCGATGACCCAGCCGCCATCGATCTGCTTGGCGGTGGTGGTCATCGAGCCGGGGTCGCTGCCGGCTCCTGGCTCGCTCAGTGCGAACGCGCCAGTCAGGTGCTCGCCGCTGGTGATCTTCGGGACATGATGCGCGCGTTGCTCCGGGGAACCAAAGCGCTCGATCACCTCTGCGACCATGTTGGTTACCGCCATGGTCACGGCGGTCGAGGCACAAGCCTTGGCGACCTCGATCATCGCCAGGCTATAGGCCACGACGCCCGCGCCCGCCCCACCGTATTCCTCACTCACGTTCACGCCGAGCAGACCGAGCTCCGCCAGTCCGCGCACCAGCTCTTCCGGGAAGCGCTCCGTCCGATCCAGTTCCGCCGCCTTCGGGCGAATCTCGCGCGTGGCGAACTCGCGCGCGGTGTTCTGGATCAACGCTTGGGTTTCGGTGAGCTCGAGGCGCATGGTTCGGCCTCACTAGCGCCGGCCAACGAGGCAATCAATCCCGGCTGGATCCAGGCCGAGATCGGCGCTCCTGTGGCGGCGTCGCAAAGTTACAGCGAGCGAGAAAGGGGCGACGCGCGAGTGGGTGGGATGAGCGGCGCGAGGTCGGTGCATTTGGTAGCCTCCGCCCCGATGTCCAAACGTGTGTTCTCTCGGTTTGCTCTGGCGGCTCTGCTGCCCGGTTTCGCTACGGCCCTGCTCGCGCCCAGCGCGCACGCCCTTCCTGGCTTCTTCGTTGGAAAGGACGATCAGCCCCGGATCAGCGAGTCCACCGAGGTCGTCGTCATGCACCGCGATCAGCGCACGGTGGTGACCGTGATGACTGACTACGACGGCCCCAGCCAGGAGTTCGCGCTGGTGATGCCGTTGCCCGAGGACGTCTCGATGGATCACGTCACCACGCTCAAGCGCGAGTTCGTGACTCGAGTCGATCAGCTCACTGCGCCGCGGTTCCACGAGTTCTGGGAGATGGACCCCTGCGAGTCGGGCTCGCCGGAGCAAGAGTGGGAGCGCAATCTCAAGGCGTCCTCGGACACTGCGTTCCTTGGCGGTGGCGCCCCTCCGCCTGGTGGAAAGGCAGCGAAGGAGATGACGCTCACCGTCGAGCCCGAGTTCAAGCACGCGAGCGAGTACACGTTCAAGCTGCTGGATCAAGCGGACTCCGCCAACATAACAGGGTGGCTGGAGAAGCAGGGTTACAAGCTTCCTGCCGGCACGGCCGAGGCCGTGAAGCCCTACGTCGAAGCCAAGCAGCGGTTCTTGGTTGCGACCGTCGACCAAGCGAAGGTCGAGCTGGTCGGCGACGGGCGCGCACAGCTCAGCCCAATCCGTTTCTGGACGGAAACAAACTATACGAAGATCCCGTCGACTCTCGGCCTCCTCAGCTCCGGCGGAAAGAAGCAGGAGCTCGTGGTCATGGTGATGGACCCCAAGAACCGCTACGAGGCGAAGAACTACGACAACGTGTTCCCCCCGACGAACCTCAACGTCGAGTTCAAGGTGAAGGAGCGCATGGGCGAGTTCTACGCGGCGCTGCACGACAAGCTGCTGGCGAAGAACCCCAAAGGGGTGCTCAACGAGTACGCCTGGAGCACCCTGGAGTGCGGCCAGCCCTGCCCGAACCCGCCGCTGTACATCCACGAGCTCTTGAGCCTCGGGGCGGACGTCTTCGAGGAGACCCTGCCAGAGGACGTGCGCAACCCCGAGCCTCCGGATCGCACCGAGGAAGAGAAGAAGCTCTACGACGCCAAGAAGAAGGAAGAGAAGAAGGCGGACGACATCGGTCGCAAGGAGATCGCACGACGAAAGGCGCTGATCGAGCGCCACTCCTACATCCTGAGTCGGCTCCACCACCGCTTCGACAAGGAGTCCTTGAAGCAGGACATCGAGATCGGTCCCGCAAAGAACATGCGCGGCGGCGTCGAGCTGCCGAAGGGACCGAAGGGCGAGCTGCCCATCGAGTCCAAGCCGGCCGATCGCAGCATGCTCCAGATGCGCTACATCAACCTCCACCCAGATATTTCCGTGCTGAAATGTGACAACCCCAATCGCTGGCGCTGGGGCAAGCCGCCGCGCACCTACCGCGGGTTGCGCAAGATCTGGGTCGCCGAGGACCTGGCGACGCGCAACCGCAAGGAAGTCGATCCGGAGAAAGTCGTGATCACCCCCGTGGCCTCCCTCGGCCTGCCCGGCAAGGCAGACGAGAAGGACCCTGCCGCGGCGCCTTCGGCGAGCGCTGGCGCGGGCGAGGAGAAGAAGGATGGCGCCTGTCAGTTCAGCGCCACCAGCCCGGCGGGTCGCGGGTCGGGCGCTGCGGGGCTACTGCTCGGTCTCGGACTCTGGTTGCGGAGGCGCCGCCGCTAGCAGGGTGTCGAAGGACACCCTGCCATCTCGAACCCACCGTGCCCGCGCAGACTCGCACCAGCCTGCCAGTCGCTTCGAGGCGGCGTGTCAGTCGTGGTCCGCGTCGAAGGGGTTCGTCACGCCGGGCTGCTTCTCGTAGTAGAGGCGCAGCACGTCTCGCGCCACTTCGTTCGCCTTGTAGTACCAGACGTCGTCGTTCATCAGCAGCACGCTGACGACGACGTGAGGTGAGCGCGATGGCGCGAAGCCGACGAACCAGGACGTCGTCGGCGACTTGCGGGTCGGCTTCAAGGTTCCGGTCTTGCCCGCCACGCGGATGTTCGGCAGGTAGCTCATACCGTCCTTGCGGCTGAACGCCTCCAGGGAGGTCCCGCCGCTGACGGTCAGCTCCATCATCTTGCGCATCAAGCGCGCGGTGCTGCGCTTGAAGCGTCGCTCGCCGAGCTGGACGTCGTCCGGCGCCTGGTAGCCCTTCCACTTCTGCACCAGGGTGAGCTCGGAATCGCGACCCGCGTGGGCGATGATCGACGCAGCGTGGGCGGCGCCGAGCGCGGTGAACTGGGTGTCGCCGAAGCCGGCCGCCGTGCGTGCGAACTCCAGGTCGTTGTAGGGAATTTCGGTGTGGCCCACGACGGCCTTCTGGGAGAAGGGGAGGTCCTGATTGAAGCCGAACCGCTGCGCCGTCTCGGCCAGCTGATCTCGCATCAGGAAGCGCGTCGCAAGCTGTGCGAACACGGCGTTGCGGCTATGTCCCAGCGCGCTCCAGAACGGGGCGCAGAGCGCGTGAGGGCCCTTGGCGGGCTCCAGGTGCTTGCGCTCGATGCGGCGATGGCCGCCGTCGGTACAGACGCGAAGCTTGGGGGAGACGTGAGCGTGCTCCAGCAGCGCGGCGGCCGTCACCATCTTGAACAGGCTCGCGGTGGGCGCGGCGTAGCCGAAGGCGACGCGGCCGCCAGCGGGCTTGTCATGGGTCGCGTCAGCGACGGCGACCACCTTGCCGGTGCGCGTGTCGGTGACGACGATGGCGCCTCTCACCGGGTGTGCGCGGCGCAGGAGTCGTTCGACGCCTTGCTGGACGTGAGGATCGATGGTGAGCTCCGCCTCGCTGCCATCGTCCGCCTTGGCGTACGCTTTGCCGTCGTCGTAGCGCAGGTGGGACAGATCGACCCGGGGTGCCTTCGGCGCGCTGGCCGGCAGCTCGGGGTCGCCGGTCGTCGAGGCCAGGATCACTGCGGGCGGCGGAGGCACCTGCGGCGGCGCCGCCTGTGCTTCCGTGGGCTGAGGTTCCGCGGCGCTTGCTTCCGCATGGAGCGTGTGAGGGATCGCAGCCAGCACACCCAAGGAGAGCACGACGGGGAGCGTGGTACGCCAGGTCGGACGCAGGCGTGCGATCACGCTGCGAGCGCTGGGGAACCAGTGCTCCGCTTGCAGGATCATGTCGCGGACGGGGGGCAAGTTGGTCGGCAGCACGCTCACCCGCATACGGGAGATCCCCGGCCCTCGGCCAAGAAACCTACATGTAGGGTGACGCCTCGCATGAGCTCGGCGAGGACTTATGCAAGACATCTGGATCCCCTTCATGAAGAGAGCAATTCCAGCAGGTTACGCAGCTCGGATCAGCGCTTACTGCACTTGAACTTGGCCCCGCTGGAGCGGCCCTCCGTACGATCGCGTTCGCAGTTCGAGCCCCAGCACGGGCTGCTGAGGACGCGGCGCTCAACGCACTGTGGGGAGCGTCGCCTGGACGTTTGGGAGGTCACACGTGGACATCATCGACACCATGGATCCGAGGCGTACGCGCAACCAGAGCCTGCGCCTGCGACGCGGCGCGAGAGCACGCACGGACTTCCCCGTTACCGTGCGGGAAGGCAGCCTGAAGGCGCGTTCGCGCTGTATCGAGCTGTCTGCGTCTGGCGCCATCATCCTGCGCACGAGAGGAGACGGCGCAGGCCCGAGCCTGCTGACCCTCGAGCTGTACCTCCCCGAGCGTCACGGTGCGATCCACGTCCTCGCCCGCCGCATCTGGAGTTTCGGCTCTCAGGCAGCGTTTCGCTTCGAGCGCGTGAGCGACGCGGATCGCCTGAGCCTCGCGGAGCACGTCGACCTGGCGACCTTGCGCGGCGCGCTGGTTGCCTGATTGGAGCGCTCTCCCCCCCAAACAATCAACGCCAAGATGTTGCGTAACCCGACTCGCCCGACCTACTTCCATCTGACCATGCGCGCGCCCTTCATCGCTTCCTTCGTTCTCATCGCCGCCTCCAGCCTGAGCGG
>JAGQIY010001491.1 GCA_020430865.1 Myxococcales bacterium | reverse complement strand
CCAGGCGCACCACCGGACTCACCGCCTCACGGCGCGCAGCCTCGAGCTCGCTCAAGGGTTGAATCAGTCCGTGCTCGTCAGCGTGCTCGCCGTCCTTCGAGTTCTCACGGATCTGCCGCACCGTGCGCTTGAGCACGTGCATGAAGCCCTTCTGGCCGTACCAGGAGGTGACCGGCGTGAGCAGCCCCGCGAGCACTCCAGCGATGGTTGGGTGAACGCCCGCCTTGAGCATGCCAGCCCACATCACGAGCACCGGCACCGCGTAGGCCAGCGCGTTGCGAATGCCGAGGCGCTGCATGCCGAGCAACATCAGGATCCCGACGCCCGCGATGCCGAGGCCGAGCAGTGAGAAGTCCGAGGAGAAGAACACGGCGATCACGACGATCGCGCCGATGTCATCGATGATCGCCAGCGCCAGGAGCAGCACGCGCAACGCCGCGGGGACACGCTTGCCGAGCAGCGCGAGCACGCCCACGGCGAAGGCTATGTCGGTCGCCATCGGCACGCCCCAGCCGTGGGTCGCCGCGGAACCCCGAGCCACGACGGCGTAGATGACCGCCGGCATGATCATGCCGCCGATGGCTGCAATGGCGGGCAACGCCGCTCGCCGGAGCTCGCTGAGCTCGCCCTGGTGAATTTCTCTGCGGATTTCTAGTCCGGCGAGAAAGAAGAAGATGACCATCAGGCCATCGTTGATCCAGAAGTGCAGCGGCTGAGCGGTCTGCAGACTCCCGACGCCGAGCGAGATCTTCGTGTGCCAGAAGTGCTCGTAGGTCTCGCCCCAGGGCGAGTTGGCCCACACCAGCGCCGCCGCGGCGGCGATCAGCAGGACCACGCCGCTGGCCGCCTCGATGTGCATGAAGCGATCGAGGGGGCGGATCACCTGTTTCGCGACCCGGCGGGCGAGCGCCCAGGACTCCGGAGGCGCGGACGGGGGTGCTGAGTTCTGGGGGCTGCCCTTGGGAGGAAGGCTGAGAGGAAAATCGCTGAGGATCATGCATCGCAGGAACGGGAGTTGGCGTGAGTGCTTGAGCCGCTTGAGATACAGGTCGGATCTCGGTGAGCGGCCACGAAGCCTCGACGCTGCTGTATCTCGCTGGAATCACGGACGAAACCGGCTGTCGCCTGGGCACCTTGCCGCGAACTTGATTCCGCTGCCGCGGGTGTGGAAGGGTTCGCCGACCCAAACGCGACACAACGAAGGAGTCACTTCATGCGCAGTTTCAAGGCTCTCTTGTGGGCCCTACCCCTTGGCCTGCTCGTTCTCGGATGCGACGAGAAGAAGGCAGAACCGACCCCCGAAGCGAAGCCGAGCGCGACCGCCGCAGCGACCACGAGCGCCGCAGCCACCGCCAGCGCCGCCCCCAGCGCGGCCGCGCCGATGGACAACACCGGCGCCGCTGGTGGATGCAAACCCGAGCCCGGTGCCAAGTGCCCCAAGGCCAAGATCGGCGACGCGGAGTGGGCTGGTAAGGACCTCACCGGTGCGGACTTCGAGGGCGCAGACATGGAGTCGGTGAACCTCGCAGGCGCGAACCTGACGAAGGCCAACTTCAAGGGCGCGAAGCTGGATGACGCCGACCTCTCGAAGGCCAACCTGACCGACGCGAACTTCGAGGGCGCCAGCATGATGGAGACGGACATCACCGGCGCGACCCTGAAGGGGACCAACTTGAAGGACGCCGACATGGAAGACGTCGACGACGAAGACGCCAAGTGGGACGGCGTCACTTGCCCCGACGGCACCGCTGGCAAGACTGGCTGCAAGGACCACATGGAAAAGAAGGGCGAGTAGCGCTCGACGACGGTGGAACCGACGCGGCGGCCCAACGGGCTGCCGCGTCTTGCTTTGTGTCTCTTCAGGTTCCGGAGCCGCAGTCGTTCTGAAGGGCGTGACCGCAGTATTCGATCTCGCGTCGCCCGAGAACTCCACCGCGCCGAGTGAGGACGAGCACCCCCCGCGGGTGCTGATCGTCACCGCCTGTCGCACCAGCAAGCGGGTGCTCGAGGCGAGCTGCCAGAACCTCGGCTACGAGGTCTCCTGCGCAGACGAGACGCTCACGCTTCGCAAGCGCGTGAATGAGATCCGTCCCGACCTGATCTTGCTGGCGCTGGATCTCAACGCTGCCTGCCCCCAGCAGGGCCTGGAGATCTGCGGAGAGCTCAAGGCCATGGCGCAGTGCCGGCACACGCCGGTGCTGCTGGTCTCCAAGGAATACCCGAGCGCCCGGGTCGCAGCCCGCGCGCTGATCGCCGGCGCCGACGACGTGCTGAGCCTGGCACCGAGTCGCCTGGAGGAGATCAAGGCGCGGATCCACGTCGCCTTGCGCAACAAGCGCTACCGAGACACCCTCGCGCGCGTTCGCGCCGAGCGAAATGTGATCCGTGAGGATTCACACACCGACCCGCTGACGGGAGTACTCAACAGACGGGCTCTCGAACGTCACATTCGCGACCTGTTCGACGCAGGCCATCAGTTCGGCTTGCTGTTCGTCGACGTCGACCACTTCAAGGCGGTCAACGACACCCATGGTCACGCCGTCGGAGACGAGGTGTTGAAGGCCATCGCTGCCCGACTCCAGGACGGCGCTCGCGCTGGCGACGTGGTCGGGCGGTTCGGGGGTGAGGAGTTCGTCGTGCTGATTCGTGGTGTCTCCGGACCCGTCGCTCACTCGGTCGCTGAGCGCCACCGACAGGCCGTGGCTACGCTCGATCTTTCTCCGATCAAGGGTCCGGCGCGGGTCAGCGTGAGCGTGGGCGTCGCCGCTCACGACGCGGAGAAGCCGTTCGACTCCGTCGAGGCGATGCTGCGCCGAGCAGACCGGGCGCTCTACGACTCCAAGCGAGCGGGACGCAATCGAGTCACGATCGCGACTCGGGACAGCCTCGTTCCACCTCCCCCAGGCGGCGCCGAGCGACCGACCCTCAGAGCAATTCCCCACGGCAATGGACGAAAGACCATCCCTGCCACGCCGAAGACCCGCGCAGCTCGCGGCCTCGAGCGCTGACCCAAACCGAAACCCTCACGACCGACGAGGCAGCCTTGATCGCCATCCCTGAATACTCACGAATCGAGCCCGACGTGGTAGAGGTCGTCCCCAGCACTGCTGAGCTGCAGCTCCAGGAGCTGCTGGAGTCGGCCTTGATCGGCCTGCCGCTGCTCCCCGAGGCGGCCACCCGCGCCATCGAGCTGGTCGAGAACCCGAACGCCGATCTGGCATCTCTCAGCGAGTTGATCCGTTCGGATCCGCCGATCGCCGCCCGCTTCCTCTCCGTCGCCAACTCCGCGCTCTACTCCAGAGGACGCGAGGTGCCCTCGATCCAGGACGCGCTGGTTCGCATCGGGCTCTCCAGCAGCCGCGACCTCTTGCTCCAGATCGTCTACGCCTGCTCCAGTGTCGGGCTGCTCCACTTCGGTCCGCAAGTCAGGCGGAGCTACGACCGCGCGGTGGTGAGCGGAGTCGTGGCGCGGGCCGCCTGCAGCGAACTTGGAGTGCGCTACAGCGATGCATACTTGATCGGCCTGCTCCACGACCTCGGTGAGGCTCGGGTCTATCGCCTCCTCGATCGACTGGAGAAGCCGCCTTCCGCCATCGAAGCAGCGGTACTGGTCGAACGTTACCACGCGGAAGCTGGTGAAGACGTGGCCCGAGCCTGGAAGCTGCCGCAGGACGTCGTGGACGTGTGTGGAGCGCACCACCGCCCGAGCCTGGAGCTGACGCTCCCCGTGCGCCTGGTGCAGATCGCCGATCTCCTCACCTCCGCGGTGATCGCCGAGGCGGAGGATCGCCCCGATGACGAGGCGCTGGATCTCGGGCGCCTGGCGCTCCTGGGCGTGAACGGTGAGGACGCCGCCGCGATCATCGAACATGCGGTGGACCTGCTCTCACCTCCGAGCTGAACCAGGACCGCGACGCCTGCCGTCCGCTCAACGGTGCCGCTCGTAGATCCCCAGGGCAAAGCGTCCCGCAGGGTGGTCACGGAACTCCTCGACCAGCGCCTGAAAGCCGGCGGGCATGTCGTCTTTGGCCAGGAATCCGCCGCCGTAGCGCGGGGGCAAGAGGAGCGGCGCGGCCAGGGCGGCGAAGGTGAGATCCGCAGCGCTGAAGCGTTCCCCCGAGAGATACGTCGAGCCCTGAGAGTCCAGCGCCTGCGCGACCTCGGCGAACACCTCCCGACATCGGGTGTGGGCACGTCGAGCGCGCTCGGCGTCGACGCCATAACGCCGCCGGATCCCCGCAGCCGCCAGCGGGAGCAACACGGGGAGGACCGCCCGGGACGGGCCCTGGTACACCCGTCGCATCTGCGCCAGGAACGTCTGCGGATCGGGCAGCAACTCGCTGTAGCCGAGCAGGCGCGTGGCTGGGCCGAGCTTGCGGTCGAACAACTCGACCCAGCGCTCGTTCTCGGCCGCGCCGCCGCCCTCGGGAAACAGGTGCTGAACCGAGGGACAGCGCGAGTCCACCCAGCGCAGGATCTCCGTGGATTCCACGATCGCGCCCCCGTCGTGGACCAGCACTGGGACCGTGCCCCTGCGGTGGTACTTCCGAGTCGTGAGCAAGTGCACGCCCGGTAGCTTCGCGACCTCCTCGTAGGGGAGTCGGGCGCGGTCCAGCGCCCAGCGAGCCTTCTCGCAGTAGTGGCTGATGGGGATGGTGATGAGCCGCAGCATGTTGCCGACTATAGCCGAGACCCGCACCCGACGGCTGGCAAGCCCAGCTTCAGATTGCGGGAGCCGCATCCACACACTACGTTCCGCCGCCATGTCCTCCGAGATGCCGAAGGCCTACGAACCCGCAGAGGTGGAACCCCGCTGGTACCAGTACTGGATGGATCACGGCGTGTTCCGCGCCAGCACCGAAGGCGGCGATCAACGGCCAACCTACGTCGTCTCGATGCCGCCGCCCAACGTCACGGGCTCGCTCCACATGGGGCACGCCCTGTTCGGCACCATCCAGGACGTCCTGGTTCGCCACAAGCGCATGCAGGGCTACAACGCGCTCTGGCAACCCGGCATGGATCACGCCGGGATCGCGACCCAGACCGTGGTCGAGCGTCAGCTGAAGCGTGAGAACCTGACGCGCCACGACCTGGGCCGCGAGGCTTTCATCGAGCGCGTCTGGAAATGGAAGGAGGAGAGCGGCGGCCGCATCCTCAAGCAGATGCAGGTGCTCGGTTGCTCTGCCGACTGGGATCGCCTGCGCTTCACGATGGATCCCGACCTGAACCGCGCGGTAACGGAGGCGTTCGTTCGGTTGTACGAAGAAGGCCTGATCTACCGCGACACCCGCCTGGTGAACTGGGACGTCGAGTCACGCACTGTCCTGTCGGATCTCGAGGTCGAGCAGGAGGAGGGGGTGAGCGGTGAGCTGTACGAGTTCGCCTACGCCGTGATCGACCCTGAAGGCGACGGAGCGAAGGAGCTGGTCGTCGCCACGACCCGCCCGGAGACCATGCTCGGCGACACCGCGGTGGCCGTGCACCCTGAAGATCCCCGCTACCAGCACCTCCACGGCAAGAAGCTGAGGCATCCCTTCGTGGACCGCGAGGTGCCCATCGTGCTCGATGACATCCTGGTCGACATGGAGTTCGGAACCGGCGCCGTGAAGGTAACGCCGGCCCACGACTTCAACGATTTTGCCACAGGGAAACGGCATAGCCTCGAAGAGATCAACATCATGAACCTCGACGGCACGCTGAACGAGCAGGCCGGGGAGTTCGCAGGGATGGAGCGCTTCGCGGCGCGCAAGGCCGTGAAGAAGCGTCTTGCGGAGCTGGGGCTCGAGCGCGGCAGCCGCCAGCACTCGATGACGCTCCCCCGCTCGCAGCGCTCGGGCACGATCGTCGAGCCCATCATCAGCACCCAGTGGTTCGTGAAGATGGAGCCACTGGCGAAGCCCGCGCTGGCGGCGGTCAGGGACGGCCGTACGGAGATCCGCCCCGAGGAGTGGGTGAAGACCTACAACCACTGGCTGGAGAACATCCAGGACTGGTGCATCAGCCGTCAGCTCTGGTGGGGCCACCAGATCCCCGCCTGGTTCTGCGCCAAGTGCGACCACGTCAACGTGGCACGAGAGGCTCCTGCGGCTTGCTCGAAGTGCCAGCATACCGAGCTGCGTCAGGACCCCGATGTGCTGGACACCTGGTTCTCGAGTGGCTTGTGGCCCTTCTCGACGCTGGGATGGCCAGAGCAGACCGAAGCACTGCAGCGCTTCTACCCGTCGTCGGACATGGAGACCGGCTATGACATCCTGTTCTTCTGGGTCGCGCGCATGATGATGATGGGCCTCCACTTCATGGGTGATGTGCCTTTCCGCCGGGTACTGCTCCACGGCATGGTGGTGGACGAGACCGGCGCGAAGATGAGCAAGGTCAAGGGCAACACCATCGACCCGCTGGATCTGATCCACGGCGCCGATTTCAAGAGCGTCGTGGCCAAAGCATCTCCCGGGGCCCCCGAGGCCGAAGCGCTGAAGAAGTTCCAGAAGGCCTACCCATCGACCGCCAAGATGGGCCAGGGCTTCGAACCCTACGGCGGGGACGCGCTCCGCATGACTCTGTGTAGCTACTCACCGCAGGCCAAGCGCATCGCGCTGAGCCCCAAGCGCTTCGAGGGCTATCGCAATTTCTGCAACAAGGTCTACAACGCCGTCCGCTACTCTCTCACCCACATAGAGAGCGCGCAGGTGACCGGCGAGCCCCCGAAGGCGACGCTGTTGATCAACCGCTGGATTCTCTCGCGCCTCGGCAAGACGGTGGAGCAATCGACACGCGGCATCGAAGATTTCCGCCTGGATGAAGGTACGCAGGCTCTCTACCACTTCCTGTGGGACGAGCTCTGCGACTGGTACCTCGAAGCCAGCAAGCCCGTGTTCAGCTCGGGCAGCGACGCTGAGAAGACCGAGACCCGGAACACGCTGGCCTACGTGATCGAGGCGACGCTGCGCGCGCTGCACCCGTACATGCCGTTCATCACCGAGGAGCTGTGGCAGCGTGTGCCAAGGCCCGATGACTCCCCCGAATCCATCGCGCTCTGCAGCTACCCCACGGCGAGCGTCGGACCTGCCGACGAGGCGGCAGAGCGGGACCTCGAGACCCTGCAGGGCGCGATCAGCGCGGCGCGCACCATCCGCACGGAGTACCAGGTGCACCCCGGGGCCAAGGTACCGCTCGCCCTGAAGAGCTCCGACGCCGCCGTGCGCGATCTGCTCAGCACCCAGCACGTGCTGATCGAGACGCTGGTCAAGACCGACGGTCCGCCTCAGGTCCAAGCCCCTGACGCACCTCGGCTCGCCGGATCGGTGGTGTCCGTCGTGGGTGCGGTTGATGTGGTCGTGGGCCTGAAAGGGCTGGTGGAGGCCAGCAAGGAGAGCGAGCGCATCGAGCGGGGCCTCAAGAAGCTCGACAAGGACGTCGTCTCGCTGCAGAAGCGCCTCGAGAATCCGAAGTTCCTGCAGAACGCCCCGCAAGAGGTCGTGGCGGAGGTCCGCGAGCAGCTGGCTTCCTTGGAGGCGCAGCGCGCACGACTCGAGGATGCGAAGCAGTTGGTGGCCGAGCTAGAGGGCTGAACACCGTGATTTCGGCGACTTGGCCAGACGTCGGGAAAATCGGGGGAGCTTCCGATTTTCAACGCAACTCGGATTGAGAGCTGCCGACTCCTGGGCATGTCGGATAGCACTGGTTTCCCCTCCCACGATAGCACTGGCTCGTCTTTCCCGGCCTCGACCGGCAACGGGCTGACTCCCACCAAGCACCAGCTGGGTGATCTGATCACTCGGCTCAAGCCCTTCCAGGGCAGCAGCAACCTCGAGACCTGTCTCGCGGTGGGCAAGCTGGTCCTGGATCGATTCTACGACGGCTCACTGGATCGTTTCCGCGAGTTGGGGACGAAGCACATCTCCTTCCGCAAGATGTCGGAGATCCCGGATCTGCCAGTGACGGGGCTCTTTCTCTACCGCTCGGTCTGCATCTACAACGTCTACCACCAGCACGAAGCCTGGCGCTTTCGCCACAACGGCATGAGTCACTTCCGCGCGGTGCTGAACTTGCCCGCGAGCGTGCAAGCGAAGCTACTCGAGGCGTCGGAGCGCGAGCAGTGGACCGTCAACCGCCTCCAGCACGAGGCGAGCCTGCAGCGCTGCACCAGTGAAGCCGGTGCACGCGCTCCGACGCCCGCGTTCGTGAAGGCGCTGAAGGCCGTGCGCAAGCACGCAGCCAAGGAGTTCCACGGCTACGCTGATCTGGAGCGCGCCGGCGAGCTGGATCGAGCCACGGCCCAAGAACTCCACGACCTCGCGAGCGAGCTCTCCGCGCGCTTCTCGGAGATCGCGGCCCGCCTCGAGCGCTGAGCGCACAGGGCCACCAGCCTCCCCAGTGCATCGGGTGGCCCTTG
>JAGQIY010001490.1 GCA_020430865.1 Myxococcales bacterium | reverse complement strand
GCGACCTCTGGCGCTTCATCGCGTGCCTGCAGGAGGTCACCGACCTGCTGCTCGCCGAGGTCGATCGCTTCCCCGAGGTGTTCGACGTCGAGCGCGCCCCCGAAGGCTTCGTCGACCTCATCCTCGCCGACCTCGGTAACCCGTTCCCCTTCGACCTCGACGAGCTGGGCAAGCGCCGGCTCGCCTCGGTCCTCGTCGAGATGTACCGACAGAAGGGGACCGCCCGCGGCATCATCAACGCCGTCCGCTTCTTCCTCGGCGTCGAGATCGAGGCGGTCACCGCCTACGCCGGCGAGGCCCTCGTGCTCGGCGAGTCCGAGCTCGGGGTCGACTGGGTCCTCGGCCCCTCGAGCCGCTTCGCCCGCTACGCCTTCGACGTCGTCGTCGGCGTCCCGCTCACCGACGCCCAGCGCAAGCAGCTGCGCGCCATCGTCGAGTACCTCAAGCCCGCGCACACCCACTTCGTGACGCTGATCGAGCCCGCGCCGCCGGCGTTCATCGACCACTGGGAGCTCGGCGTCAGCGAGGTCGGCGTGACGACCGATCTGCACTGATCGCCCGAACGATGGGCCTACTTGCCATCCACACCAGTGCCGCGGCGCTCTGTGTCGACCCAGGGCTCGAGCATGGTTCCATGCGACTTCAGGACCGACGTGACCTCAACGGCGATTCTCTGGGTCACCGAATGGTGCAGGTTCTCAGACTCGATCACCTGAACTTCTCCACTGGATTTCTTCACGAGTAGGCGTCCGGCGTCGTAGGTCGGTCGAACCAGGACGTCTCCGCCGTCCACTTCAACGCGGACGCCGAGGGCTGCGTCGTGGTCTTCCGCGATGGTGCTGCTTACCAACTCGTGCCGAATCCCATGGCTGCCGAAGCACTTCAGGATCGACTCCGCTTGGGCTAGGTTCTCGTAGAACCGCTTGTGGCCCTGCTTTGCGAGCAGGTCGAACTCGATGTGGACCCTCGACGGGTCGATAGCCACCTCGCGAAGCGCGCTGTCGATCTCGGCAGCTAAACATACAGCGCCGTAGCCTCCTTCGGCCGTGTCACTGACGAAGATCCGGATGGCTTCCCCACCGACGAGTTGCTCAAGGCGCTTCATCAGCAGCTCGCGGTACGCCTTCAACCGTTCCGTTGATCCATGGCCGGAGAACGGCAGAAAGAAAGGCTCAGCGTGGTCCCCCATCGCCTGGAGGACCCTTGTTGGGACATGCGACCCTCGCAGAGGAGAGATCCAAAGTTGCGGTGCGAAGGTCTTGAGCCGGGCTCCCATCCTGGTCAGTGCCAGCGAGTACTGTTCGAGTTCCTCCTGCGTGTACGCGAGGACTCCGCCGCCCTTCATGTCCTCGCTCACGGCCTCCATCAGCTTGGCATCCGCTTGCTCAATCGTGAGCTCGCCGACGGCCTCGATGGGGTACGGGTTGTAGAACGTCACAGGCGTGACCCACGAGTTGGCGTCCTCGGGGTCATACGACGCGTAGGCCCCAAGAGCCTGAGGTGTCGTTGAGAAGCTACCCGACGGGGCGAGCATGAGCTGAGGTCGTCTTCTGTCCGGCGGCACGCTGCCCTCCTGGCGATGGCCCAGCCATTCTCGCTTCTACATCGTGAGCCCGTGGTGCTCAATCGACCGCCAGCCGACGCTGCGATCGTTTGGGGGCGAGGCATGTCCCAGCCCACCCGACGCCCGGCTCTACTCCCGTGGGGCAAGCCCCCGTGACGAGCGCCGTGCGGTCTGCCCGCGCGGAGCCAATGGAGCCGAGCGCACATGGCCGACCGGGTCGATTTCTACTTCAGACAGCGGGTGACCGAGG
>JAGQIY010001489.1 GCA_020430865.1 Myxococcales bacterium | reverse complement strand
CGGCGCCCCGCGCGACGGCAGCCCACGTCGCGGCGGCGACCCGCGGGGCGTGTGCCGCATTACCTTCCCACTGCCGGCCTTCTGCTGCGACGAAGACGTCACCGCGCTGTTCGCGGCGCTGCGCAGCTCCGGCACTGACGCCATGCCGGCCGTGGGGCGGCTGGCCCTGAGTCTCTGACGCTCGTCAGTCGACCCGCAGGCGGTACCCGACCCCCGGTTCGTTCAGCAAGTAGCGCGGACGCGCCGGGTCCTCCTCGACCTTCTGGCGGAGCTGGCTCATGAACACCCGCACGTAATGCACGTTCTCGAGATGCGCCACACCCCACACTTCTCGCAGCAGGTGTCGATGAGTGACCACTTTGCCCGCGTGACGGATCAGCTCGGACAGCAGCTTGAACTCGGTAGGTGTCAGGTGCACCTCCCGCTTGCGGACGAAGACGCGGCGTGCGGCGCGGTCGACTTCCAGGTCTCCACTGATGAACACCGGTTCCTCATGTCCGGGTGCGGCCTGGGCAACGTGGCGCAAGGACACCCGGATTCGAGCGAGAAGCTCCCCGACGCCGAATGGTTTGGTTAGGTAATCGTCAGCTCCGGCGTCCAACGCTTGGATCTTGTCGTCTTCCTGGTCACGCGCGGAGAGGACCAAAATGGGCGTCTTCGACCAGCCCCGCAGCTGACGCGCCACCTCGATGCCGTCCATGTCAGGCAATCCCAGGTCCAACAGGACCACGTCGGGATTGCGAGTCGTGGCCTGCGCCAACGCCTCTGTCGCCGAAGTGGCCTCCGCGATCCGGTAGCCGTGAGTAGTGAGCGACGTCCGCAGAAAGCGCATCATCTGCCGTTCGTCTTCCACGACCAAGATGAGCGGTCCCGAACTCATTCCACGCCTTCCTCCAGCTCCGAGAGTGCGTTGGCGGGCTTCCACGGTAGCGAGACCTCGAAGGCCAAGCCACCGTCCGTGTGGTTCTCGGCGCGGAGGGCGCCACCGTGCGCTTGAGCGATGGCGCGACAGATCGGCAAGCCCAAACCAAAGCCACTGCCGCGGCGCTTCGCTCCGCGATCGAACTTTCGAAACGCATTCTGGAGTTCCTCGGGGCTCATTCCATCACCGTAGTCGTGCACCGTCACCTTCAGCTCGCCTTGGCCTGTCCGTGCAGAAATCTCGATTGCGGTGCCAGAAGGAGTGTGTTTGGCGGCGTTCTCCAACAAGTTCACGAGCAACTGTTCGAACAGCGAAGCATCACACTCGACGAACAAGTTGCTGGTTCCCTGCACCGTCACCGGGTGATCGCGGAGTACGGTTTCCAGGCGATTCAATGCTCCTCCTACCAGCTCTTCCACGGACTGAAGTTCGGTCCTGAGCTTCACGTCGCCGGCTTGCAGTCGAGTCATGTCCAGAACATTGGTGACCAAGTGCTCCAGGCGTTCGCACTCTTCGAGCAGGGCGAGGGTCAGCTCCCGTCGTGCGCCGGCTTCCATCGTGTCAACCTCTGCTAGAGAGCTGGCCGCTCCCTTCATCACCGCCAGCGGTGTACGTAGGTCGTGAGAGATGGAGCTCAAAAGCATGCTTCGCAGTCGTTCGGTCTCGAACTGGCGCCGCGTGGCTTCCTGGTTTCGCACGCGTTGCGCCAGGCCGGCGATTACGACGGCGACGGCAAGCATCACACCAAAAGTGATCACGTGTCGGAAGTCGGCGACGGTCAACGTGAGGTAGGGGCGAATGAAGAAGACATCGAAGGCGAGGACGCTGCCTGCGGCGCTGGCCACGGAAGTCCAAAAACCAAAGCGTAGCGAGACAATCACGACGCCCAGCAGGTAGAGCATCACGATGTCCGTCAGGGCGTCTCGGCTCAGCAGCAGGCGAGCCAGGACGGTGATCCCCGCTGGCATCAGGAGGGCTGCCGCGGTGCCAAGGGCCAAGCGCCTTCCGTTCTGAGTCATGAGCAGGTCGGGCTCACGTTACACGACAAACGCCAGCTAGTGCAGGTGTGGAGGAATGCGTCTTGGCGGTGGTCGATGGGCACGCGTCTCCGCTGCTGCGCTCCACACGGAGAGTACAAGGACGAGGGCCAGCAACCCCGCAACGAACTCCACGGACGTGCTCGTCATCATCGACCCCGCGTTGAACGGTGCGTCCACACGACGCTGAGCAACATCAGCATCAGCAGCCCGAGGAACATCAATCGTTCGAACCAGTCCATCTCGATCGGAGCGTGGAGCAAGAACCAATCAAGGAGGCGTCAATAGCGACCCTTGCCGCATCAGAAGTGTAGAAGTGCCAACGTCAAGGAAGCGTAAGTTCGACTCGGTCGAGCATAAGGATCCCATAAAGACGCAAAACTCCGGACCGGATGTCGGGCCCGGTCTGCTACCTGCTCGATGAGTGAACGCCGCGCCGAGCAGTCAGCATCAGGCCGACAAGCGTCTGTCGCTCTCGTTGTGTCTCTTGGCTCTGGGCGTCGTCTACGGTGACATCGGCACCAGCCCCCTTTACGCGATTCGCGAGTGCTTCTACGGCGAGCACGCCGTGGAACCCTCGAGGGCGAACGTGTTGGGCGTTCTCTCCTTGGTGTTCTGGTCGTTGACGATCGTCATTTCGGTCAAGTACCTGCTGTACGTCATGCGTGCCGACAACCGGGGCGAGGGCGGAATTCTGGCGCTCATGGCGCTCGCGTCGTCTTCGCGGCGCAGTGGGAGAGTCGGCGCAGTCACGATAGTGCTCGGTCTATTTGGCGCAGCGCTCTTGTATGGCGACGGGATGATCACCCCAGCGATCTCCGTGTTGAGCGCCATCGAGGGCGTCGGGGTTGTCGCTCCCGCGCTCTCGCACTTCGTGGAACCGATCACCGTCGCGATCCTCATTGCGCTCTTCATGTTCCAGAAGCGTGGTACGGCGGGTGTCGGTCGGGTATTCGGCCCCGTTACGCTCGTCTGGTTCTTGGTTTTGGCGCTTCTCGGCGCGCGACAGATGCTGGTGCGTCCGGAGGTTCTCTGGGCCCTCAGTCCGCACCACGCACTGGTTTTCCTGATTGACAATCAAGCGCATGGTTTCTTGGTGCTCGGCGCCGTGTTCTTGGTGGTTACCGGCGGGGAAGCTCTCTACGCGGACATGGGCCACTTCGGCGTGCGACCGATCCGGCTCACCTGGTTTGCCGTGGCTCTGCCAGCCCTTTTGCTCAACTACTTTGGGCAGGGGGCTCTGTTGCTTTCGAACCCGGAAGCTGCCTCGAACCCATTCTATCGAATGGCGCCGTCGTGGGCCGTCGTCCCCTTGATCGGGCTGTCCACAGCCGCGACGATCATTGCGTCTCAAGCCGTCATTTCGGGCGCTTTCTCGCTGACGCGGCAAGCCGCGATGCTGGGGTTCTGGCCTCGGGTTCGGATTCAGCACACGTCCGAAAGTGAAATCGGACAGATCTACGTGCCCACCATCAACTGGCTTTTGATGGTGGCGAGTATCGGGCTGGTGCTCGGCTTTGGTACGTCCTCCAATCTTGCGGCCGCGTACGGCATCGCGGTCACCACCACGATGGTGATCACGACGTTGCTTGCCTTCATCGTGGCTCGCTACCGGTGGGGCTGGCCTCTGCTCGGCGCAGGCACGCTTAGCGCGGCATTCTTGGTGCTGGACCTGGCCTTCTTCGGCGCCAACGTCGTGAAGATTGCCCACGGCGGATGGTTTCCCATCCTGGTGGGTGCGATGGTTCTGCTGCTGATGACGACTTGGCGACGGGGGCGAGCCCAACTCGGGGAACGATTCCGCGAGCAGTTGGTGCCGCTGGAAGACTTCTTCGAGGTGATGCGGATCGAGCGACCCGCTCGCG
>JAGQIY010001488.1 GCA_020430865.1 Myxococcales bacterium | reverse complement strand
GTTGCGACGATCTGGAAGCCTTCGCGCCGCAGGTGTTCCGCGACCAGGCGCTCGGCTTCGCGCCAAAGCTCGCTTCCCTTCTCCACCTGAAACCCATCGGCACCCGGGTGCGATGAGTTGTTCCCTGAAATGCAGAAACGCCCAGCCGGATGGCTGGGCGTTCGTGCTGTTCGACTCGGCGAGAGTGGCTCAGTACTCGTACTTCGGCGGGCAGTTCTCCTGCACCGAGTTACACTCGGCGCCCGTACCAACCTTGTTGGTGCCTTCCCGAACGCAGTAGGAGCCGGCGAGCTGAGTGCCGCCCAGGCCCACGTCGTCGACCAGCTTCTCGCAGCTGAAGCCGCTCGGGCACTCGCAGTAGTTCGCGCCGTCGTCCGTACCACCCTGGGCGTTGGCGCAGCGGCAGGAGCAGTAGACCGCGTCGTCCTCGCGACGGTCCACCTGCTGCGGAGTCACCGCCGCGGTGACCTTGTCTTCCAACGCGGTGCTGTCCGGGGAGGTGCCAGGGATCGGGCACAGCGACGTCGGGTCCGCGTCACCGTTCTCGTTCTGCCCTTGCGAGCCATAGGGGCAGCTCACGCGACCCTGGAATTTGTTCACGAGGCAGACGCGCGTCTCGCACTGGAAGGAGCGGCTCTCGACGTTCACCTCCTCGCTGGAGAAGCTGGAGAAGCTCGGGTTGTACTCGTCCTCGGGGATACAGGGATCACCAACGCCGCCGCTCTCGCAACCCAGGGCGATCAGCCCCAGGGAAGCAACGGCGAGCATGAACAGGCCACTGCGCTGTGATGAACGGCTGGAGCCGCCGCGCTGCGAGGATTCTGACGTGAGCTTCTTCATCGTGTTCCGCCTGCTTTCGCGTCTTTCAGAGCTGCGTCGGAGTTCGTTCGGGGGAACTCCAAGCTAGAGCACAACCTTGGGGGATCAGCCGAACCCGGTCCCCGTCGAGCACCTCACTCCAAGCTAGATGAGAGGCTTTCGATGCGTTGCGGCTGGTGGGCTACCAGTGCCGCTCGAGGCTTCGTGTTCGGCGCGTACGCTAGTCGAGTGGTGAGTAAAAGGTCAATCCGAATGATGGCAGCCAAGCCGGCTTGGTTTCGCGTCGGAGCGCGGGTTTTGACTGGAAAACTCGCCGCGAAGGAGACGTCTCACAGTGGCCTCGGAAGGTTTGCACGTGACTGCCATGAAGCGTCCTCCAAGCGTTCGACTGCCCTGGGCCTTGGGTGTCACTGGAGTGAGTCGCCGCGAAGGGCCCGCCTGAGCACTCGCCGTTCGCGATCCACTCCGATCGTTTCGATCGACGCGTTTCGACACCGCGCGGCAACCACGGATCGGGTGGTAGCGACCCGCTGCGAAACGGCGTCGATCCTCTCCCCCAAGAACCCAAGCATTCGGTCGGCTCGCTGTTACTGCCAGAGAGGATTAATCGAACGCTGATAGAAGGCGGAAACTTTGGGGATGTTGGGCAAGGGGAGGCGCTTGACAACGCTTGGCGGGGCTTTCTAACATCGCCCACGCCGCGTCCGGTATCTATTGATTCTCATTACGTTTTTGGCGCCGAGGGGGAAAGCGCTCCTGGGGCCAGCCACGGAATGTGAGTTTTCCAGCGTGATCCACGAGGATCGCGACTGATCAAACGCAGCTCGCACGTCGCGACTGTCGTCCCCCGCTCCCCCCATCGAACGCGCGTGCTCAGCCCACTCAAGAAAAGAGGACCGATGTCGAGAAAGCGCTTTGCCGCAGCCTGCATTCTCAGCTCCGTGTTTTTGTTCGGTAGCGTCTACAGCTCCGACGCGCGAGCGCAGGAGGTCATCGACCTGGACGAGGACACTCCTCCAAAGGACAAGAAGAAGGACGCCAAGGCAGGTAAGTCTGGCGATGTCGACATCGACCTGGACGAGGAAGGCGAAGGTCAGGGTGGTGGCACCGGTCCCGTCGTCGCGGGGCAGATGACGGAGGAAGCGGCGCAAGCCAAGAAGCTGTTCGACAAGGAGCGCTGGAGCGAAGCGGCACTGGCGCTCTTTCGCGTATGGAATGGCGAGACGGGAGATGACCCCGGCAACCGTCAGCTGGGCGAGTACTACCTGGCGATCTCGCTCTATCGACTGAAGTTCTACCAGTCGAGCTACGCGCTCTTCAGCTTGATCGCGGACAACAAGAACCACTTGAAGTTCAAGGAGACGCTGCTCTGGCTCGCCAAGCTTGCAACGCAGTTGCCCGAGCCCGCGGACATCATCGAGCGCGTCGGCAAGTACTCCGACGCGGAGATCAAGCGCTTCGACAACCCGCAGCAGCGCGACCTGTACTGGCAGCTCAACTACATGCTGGGCCGCTACAAGTACCGCAACCGTCAGTTCGCGGAGGCAATCAGCCTGTTCCAGAAGGTGGACCCGTCGAGCGAGTACTACGTGAAGTCGCAGTTCTTCAGCGGCGTCAGCTACGTGCAGTTGCGTAAGTCCGTGCCCGCGGTGAAGTCCTTCCAGCGCGTCGAGAAGGCCATCGACGATGGCGCCACGGGTGTCGAGGACGAAGCGCGCATGCGGGATCTCGCGTACCTGTCGATGGCACGCACGTACTACTCCGCATCCATCAAGCTCGATGCCGAAACCAATACGCCATCGGTCAACAGCACCAAGCTGAGCGCCGCGGTGAAGTACTGGAACATGATCCAGACCGCCAGCGAGTACTGGTTGGATGCTCTGTTCGAGCAGTCCTGGGCCTATTTCATGGCCGGTGACTATCCACGCGCGCTGGGCAACATCCACACGATTCAGTCACCGTACTTCCCGAACTCGTTCTATCCCGAGGCGGACATCCTCAAGGCGGTCATCTACTTCGCCAACTGCAACTACGAGGGTGCGACTACCATCGTCGCGAGATTCAACAAGAAGTACCAGCCCATCAAGGACGACCTGGACAAGACCCTGAAGCGTTTCAAGGGTCCGAACCAAGAAGAACCGTTCTTCAAGTTTCTCAAGCAGGTGCAAGACGACAAGGCCGACCTGAGCCCGAGGATCAAGCCGATCGTGAAGAACGCGCTCAGCGATCGTCAGCTCCTGCGCAACATCCAGTACGTGCGCGTGTTGGACGACGAGCTTGCTCGCTACGGGCAAGCACCCGCCAGCTTCAAGAGCTCGAAGCTCGGACAGCAGGTTCAGGACGTCGTGAAGTTCGCCCGCCAGCAGGCGGTGAAGCGGGCCGGAGAGCTCGCCATGGAGCGCTACCAGCGCAACTTGGATGAACTCGACGAGCACCTGCGTAACGGTGAGAAGATCCTCATCGACATCACGAACGCGCTCCGCAACAAGCTCGACGAAAAGCTCAAGGGTGGGCAGGTGTCGAAGGCGGACGCGAAGATTTTCGGCGTGGTTCAGCCGGACGAGGAGCACGTCCTGTGGCCGTTCGACGGCGAGTATTGGCGCGACGAGCTGGGCTTCTATCGCCAGGTCGTCGAGTCCGCGTGTGGGAGGTAAGAAGGTAACTCATGAACTCTTCACGAGTCGTTCCCGTTCTGGCCGCGCTACTGGGGTTGCTGCTTAGCAGCGCCAGTGGCTCGGCTGCGCAGTCGGCAAAGCCGATGCCGAATTCCTGCGTCGCCCCCGCGGCGGAGAAGGAGCTCAATACCTGTCCAGGCGGGCCAAAGAGCTTCGAGATCAAGCAAAAGCGAGGAACCGCGTTCAAGAGCGCGCCCCCGCCGCGCGAGGTGAACTCCAAGAAGGACACCAAGCCGAAGAACCCCGATCAGGAGATGGCGGCCGGACAGCGCGACGCGCGCAAGACCCGGCTACAAGCGCGTGGCCGAGCGCTGCTCATCACCGAGATCCAGGGACTGGAGCGCTTGTTCAAGCGAACGGGCAAGCGTTCGCCGGATCGCCCTCAGCTGATCCGTCGCCTCGCGGAAGCATACGTCGAACTCGAGAGCGCGGCGAATCGCGACAAGATCGAGGCTGAGATCAAGGCGCAAGACCTCAAGTCGAGCCGCCGCAAGGGCAAGGTCGCAGCGATCAACAAGGCGCGCAAGGAGGCTTCTCAGGCGCGCAAGATTGTTAATGCCGCACGGAAAAAGGCCATCGCTTACTACAAGCTGATGAAGACGGCCTATCCGAGCTACTCCAAGATCGACGAGGTGCTCTACTACCTCGCCTACGAGTACGAGCAGGCGAAGGATCTGAAGAACGCTCGCGCGGTCTACTACGAGCTGATCCAGAAGGCGCCCAAGTCGCCCTACATCCCCAACGCCTACCTCGCGTTCGGTGAGTTGTTCTTCCTCGAGGCCCAGGCCGATCCGAGCGCCTGGGAGCTGGCAGAGCAGTCTTACCGCAAGGTGACTGAGTACCCGCCGCCCACCAACAAGGTGTTCGGCTACGCCCACTACAAGCTGGGCTACGTGTACTGGAACCAGGGCGAGTACGCCAAGGCGCTGCAGGAGTTCAAGGAGGTCATCCAGTACGGTGACAAGTACGCGAGTCTCCCGAACGCCAAGCAGCTCGCGAAGTCGGCGCGCCGGGACATGATCCCCGTCTACGCGGCAAGCGGACGCCCGGAGGTTGCGTACAACTTCTTCAAGGGCCTGAGCGGCGACGGAGCGGGCGAGAACACCAAGACCATCGAGATGCTCAATGAGCTGGGCTTGGCGTACCTCGACACGGGTCACTACCGCGAGGCAATCACGCTCTACAAGGACCTGATGAGCCGCGACAAGGGCGACCGGCTCTGCTTCTACCAGGGACAGGTCACTGGCGCGGTCATGGCGCTGAGCGGCAAGGACAAGGACTCGGTCAAGAAGGAGCTCGACCGCCAGCTGAGCGTGCGTAACTCGTACGTCAAGGAGAGCCACAGCGACAAGTCGAAGCTCGAGTGCTCCAACGTGACCGCTGGTTTGCTCGCGGAAACGGCGATGTCCTGGCACCTCGAGGCCGTCGGCTCCGGTGGCGTACGCGGCACCGGCGACAAGAAGACGATGGACCTCGCGGCGTACCTCTATCAGAAGATCGCCGACAACTTCACGTCGCAGGAGTTCGCCAAGTTCGAGTTCCCGCGCATCGTCAAGGAAGACTGGCCGAACCTCTACAAGATCAAGTACGCGATGGCGGACTTGCTCTATTTCCAGGAGCGCTGGGACAAGTGTGGTCCCGCCTTCGACGCGGTGGTTGCAGAGAACCCCACCGGCCCTGACGCGGCTGAAGCCGCGTTCGCGTCGGTCCTCTGCTACCAGAAGATGTACGACCAGATTTACAAGGGCGACGCGGATCGCAAGGGCAAGGGCCTGGGTCCGAAGGGCGTCGGAGGCAAGGACGACAAGGACAAGAGCGAGTGGGAGAAGCTGAAGCCCAAGGAGTTCACCGAGACTCAGAAGGGCATGGTCACCGCCTTCAATCGCTACGTCTGCTACGTCAAGCCGCCCAAGGGCGACGCGAAGGCCTACGACAACTACGTCGACGTCAAGTTTGCTCGTGCTCGCACCTACTTCGAGTCACAGCACTGGGAGGAGGCAGCTCTCGCTTTCCGTGACATCGCGATCAACCACGCGGATCACGAATCAGCGGTGTTCGCGGCCCAGCTGTATCTCGAATCGGTGAACGTTCTGGGGTCCAAGGCGGATCCACCGCGTCCTTCGTGCTTCGATGCGATGGGCTCGGACGTACCCCTGTTCATCGAGTCGTTCTGCACAGGCAAGAAGGCGGAGGACAACGCCGAGCAGTGCGAGACCCTCAACCGCATCCAGTGCGACATCCAGCGCTTGAAGGCGCAGAAGACGGTCGAGCTCGCGGACGACACCCAGTCCAAGGGCGACGTTGCCAAGTCCCTCGAGCTCTACAAGGAAGGTGGCGACGCCTACCTGGAGCTGTGGCGCACCTACGGTGAGAAGCAGCTGGAGAACGGGGAGAAGTCCCAGTGCGGTCAGATGGACGAGATCGTCTACAACATGGCGAAGGCCTACCAGGCCGGTCGTCTGTTGGCGAAGTCGATCCAGGCTCGCTTGATCCTGCTCAACCCGCGCTTCGGGATGAACAAGACCGAGCTAGCCCAGAAGGCGACCTACGAGATCGGCGGCAACTACCAAGCCATCGCCGTGTACGACAAGGCGGCGGACTTCTACGAGAAGTACGCGGCTGACACGAAGTACAAGGGCGAGTTCGCCGACCAGGCCTTGAGCGACGCCGTGGTGCTTCGCCTCGGGCTCGGCGACGAGGAGCGGGCGATCGACGACGCGAACAAGTTCAATCGCTACTACGGCGCTCGCAAGGCGGAGCAAGCTGCACAGGTTGCCTTCGCGGTCGCGGCTTACTACGCGGAAAAGAAGGACTGGGGCCAGGTCGCCAAGCGTCTCCAGGGCGCCATGCGATTGATCGACAGCAAGGCCGCCCTGGACGTGAAGGTGCAGGCACACGCCCTGGCCGGTCGCGCCTACATGGAACTGAACCGAGGACGCAACGCCGACACGGAGTACGGAAAGGTGGTTGCCACATGGAAAGACCCGGCGAAGGCAGCGGAGTCCATCCAGAAGGATGGGGGCGACGCTCGGAAGCTAGGTCGAGCCCTGGAGGCAGTCGGCGAGGCGATGTTCTACTTCGCCGAGAAGAAGCGCGCCAAGGTCGAGGCGGTAAAGTTCCCCGAGTACAAGGGGCCTAGCACCACTCAGGCGGTCAAGGACCACATCAACACCAAGGTCAAGGCGTGGATCACCAAGAAGCGCCCGCTGATCGAGGACGCGACGGCTGAGTACAAGAAGATCATCGATCTGGTGCCCAGCCCACCGCCGAAGTGGGTCATCGCAGCAGGTGCTCGGGTTGGAGACATGTGGGGAACCTTCGTCAAGGAGTTCCGTGCGGCACCCATCCCGGGTTGGATGAAGCAGGACTACGAGCTGCGGACGGCCTACTACGGTGCGCTGGACGACGCTTCGGAGCCTCAGAAGCAGATGGCCAAGTCCGCCTTCCGGACCTGCCTCGACTACTCGGTCAAGTACCAGTACTTCGACGAGTACTCTCGTACCTGTGAGGAGTGGCTCGCCGACAACTACAAGAACGAGTACCACCTCATCGACGAGTTCCGCGGTTCTCCGAACCTCGTGAACAGCACGCTGAAGGAGCGCCCCTATCCGCTGAAGATCGGCGGGGAGCCCTTCGTCACCGCACCGGCCGCAGAAGCGGAAGAGCCCAAGCCGGGAGCTTCCAAGGAGTGAGGTCAGGAGGCCGAGTCAGCGGCGCCATCGGGGCCGCTGACTCGCCAACTCTCAGGTCTCTCGGAGAATCATCATGAAATGGACTAATCTCTCAGTTCTGGGCGTGCTGGCGTGCGTGGCTTGTGGCGGTAGCAGCACCCCGGGTGCCATCAGCCCCAAGGACGACAGCGGAAAGCGCACCAAAGGTGGCCAAGCGGTTACCAAGGCAGCGGCGGCCGGCTTCGCTCGCGCCCTCGATCAGTTCGTCTCCAACGACCAGAAGGGCAGTTGGAGCGAGGCGAGCTGTGGCAGCGTCGCAGGGGAGTTCCTCAACTCCGCAAAGGAGCAGCAGAGCGCGTCGGGCAAGGCTTTCCCCGAGGCACTCTACAACGCGGGGCTCGCCTACGCGCGCTGTGGACAGGACGACAAGGCCAAGGCGCAGTTTCAGGCTGCGGCCAACGCCTCGAAGGACTTTCATCGCGCCCGCGCTCAGCTGGCACTCTACGAGTACCAAAGTAGCAAGAACCTGGATGCGACCATCGACAAGCTGGAGCAGATCATCCGTGACGCGAAGTTCCAGAACGTGGAGGCGCTCGTCAGCGTTGCCGCGTTGCAGATGGAGCGCGGAAACGACGTCAAGAACGCGGATGGCGCCAACGATCTCGAGCGCGCGAAGCTGAACATCCAGCGCGCCCTGGCGATCGATGACAGCTTCATGCCT
>JAGQIY010001487.1 GCA_020430865.1 Myxococcales bacterium | reverse complement strand
CTCGAGCTCCACGCTGCGCGTGAAATCATCGAGGGCAGTCTCGCGGTTCGCCTGCTGCCAGGCGAGAAGGCCGCACTCGAGGTTGAGCATCGCAGCCAGCTGAGGGTCATCCGTGGTCGAGGCGCACGTCGCGAGCGCGTCGCGCGCACCAGCGAAGTCCTGAGCGTCTCTTCGCAGGGAGGACAGCGCCGTTGCCACGAGGCAATCGCTCGGGTTCTGTTCCTGCAGTGCCTCCAGCAGTTCACTCGCCTGATTCGTGTCGCCTGCCAGGCGCGCGCGAATTGCAGCCACGAGCTGCAACGCGCGGCGCGCATCGGCGTCCGTCTCGCTGCTCGTGAGCTGACCCAGCGCCGAGCTGGTATCGATCGGCGTCGGACTCCCCTCGGAGTCCGATGGGGGAGCCAGAGGCAACACGAAGGCCCCGAGAGCCGGACCCAGCCAGCTACCGCCCGGCGCGTTGGTCAGCGACCCGAACGCATCCCTTGCTCCGGTCAGATCTCCTCGCAGCAGCCTCAGCCGGCCGAGCTCGAACCACAGGCTGGCCTGCTCCGCCGGCTCGGCGCCCGCCGCCAGCAAGCGTCGAGTTGCCTCCTCGTACCAGCCGCCATCCTGGGTGATGGCAGCGAGCATGCGCGCGACGCGCGCGACCACGCCCGGACTGGCTCCGAACATGCCGGCCTGAGACAGCGCGGCCTTCGCTCCCTGAGAATCACTAGCAAGGCGCGCCCAGGCGTCCGCTGCCGCGAGGAAGTAGCGAGCCTTGGCCTCGTCCGTCGGCAGCTCCGCTGCCGCCGCCTCGAGCGCCGACGCCAGTGCGGCAGGGTTCGCACCGCCGATCAGCAGGTCGAGCTGGAGCACCCGGGCGGGGATGCTCCCGGCGTCGTGCCCGAGCGCCGCGTTGACCGCCTCCAGTGCGTTCGCGCCGTCGCCCTGGGAGGCGGCAGCCTCGGCGACCCGCAACCACAGACTTGCCGCGACGCCACCGTTGACACCGGCGTTCAGCTCGAGTCGAGCCAGCTCAGCAGCCTGGTCCGTGTTCCCCAGAGACTCGGCGGTCAGCATCCGCGCGTGCAGCAAGGACGGTTCCTCGGGGAGTCGCTCGAGGGCTCTGCCCAGGAGCTCGTGAGCCTGGGACGTGTCACCGCGCTGTCGCAGCGCCTCAGCGGCGCGGAGCCAGGCGTCGGCTGCATGCGTGGGGGTGCGACGGTGCTCCGGGATCCCCAGGGCAACGCCCGCTTCGGGGCTCTCCATCGCGCTCAAGATCAGCGTTGCCTGGGCCTCGAGCGCGCGTGCAGCGAGCTCTGGTCGCTCCACGGCGCGCGCACAGCGCTCGAGCTCCAACAGCGCCCGAAAGGTCGCGGGGCCCTTCAGCTCGATGGCTTGCTCGATGCTCCCCACGGCTTCAGCGTCTTCGCCGCGCTTGCGGTGCAGCGCTGCCAGGTCCAGCAGCAACAAACCACTCCAGTGGGGGTCCTCCTCGAGGCGTGCGCGATGGTCCAGCGCCTCGGCGGCCAGATCGATGTCGTCCAGAGCCCAGGCCACGTACTCCAGCGCGAGCCAGAGCGACGGGTCCTCCGGAGTGAGTTCGGTGGCTTCCTGCAGGGCCTGGCGAGCCGCGTCGAGGTCTTCACCGTGGTCGTGGAAGAACGCCGCGTTGTCCAGGAGCGCCCGGGCGCGCTCTCCAGGACGCTCGGAGATCTTGAGCAGCCGGTCGAGCAACCGCCCCAAGTTCTTGAACGACTTCCGACGCTCGATGATGGTGATCAGTCGCTCGAGCGGTTCGCGAAAGGTCGAGTCTGCGTTGACCGCCTGGAGTTGATCACGAGCCGCGCCCGCTTCGTCGCCGGCGCTCTCTTCGAGCAGTCCAATCTCGTGAAGCAGGATCGCCTTCGCGGCCTGGCTCGAAGTGGCGTCGTGCTCCGCGCGGAGGCGCTCGATGGTTGCCGCGATCCACGTGGGATCGGAGGTTCCTTCCTCGCGCGAGTTGCCGTTGCCAGAGCTGTTTGGATTCGAGAGGTTCGGCATCGATCGGCATCCTCGCCATGGCGGGCGATGGATCAGAACGGACTGTATTAAACACCAGGTAGGCGTGCCTAGTGGGGCGAATCTGTGATTCGCCGAACAATCTCCGATGG